>ONWH01000095.1 GCA_900321495.1 uncultured Planctomycetota bacterium | reverse complement strand
GGCCGGCCGCGCGCACGATCGCGCGGATACACGGGTTCATTCCGGGGGCGTCGCCGCCGCTGCACAAAACTCCGATTCTCATATTTTTTTCTCCGTATTTCTTTCTCTGTCCGCCGGAACGGGGACGGTTTCAAATCTGCTGATATTCCAGTCTGTTTTCGGCCAGAAACGCCTCGGACTCGGCTTTCGTAAAGACCGATCCGGTGGCGCTCACATGGCGCACACAGCTCATCCCCTGCGCGCTGGCGCGGCTCATCAGCGCGTAGGGATCGTCGCCGGCCAGAAGACCCGCGATGAACCCGGCGGCGAACGCGTCCCCCGAACCGGTCCCGCCGATGAACTCGGTTTTAAAGATGCCCGTCCTGAACTTCTCGGCGGCGGAGTAGTAGAGCGATCCCTTCTCGCCGCAGGTGATCACCACGCAGCCCGCGCCGGCGTCGAGGAAAAATTTCGCCTGGTCGACCGGGTCGGATTTGCCGCTGACCGCCAAACCTTCGTCGTCGTTCGGCGTGAAATAATCGACGTAGGGCAAAAGGGGCCTGATCACGTCCCAGTAGGGGCGGTTCCCGTAAAGGACCAGATCGAGGATCGTCTTGCCGCCGCGCGCCTGGAACCGGCGGAGAAAGTCGGCGGTTTCGGGCTTTTCGAGTTCGGGCATCATCAGATAGCCGCCCAGATAGAGGACTTCGGCCTCGTCGGCCCAATCCTGCGGAATGTCGGCGATCGAAAAGTGCCCGTTCGCGCCGGTCGTGCTGACGAAACGGCGGTCCTCGCCGGTGACGTTGATGATCAGCGAAATGCCGGGGCACGAGTTTGAAATGCGGCGCAGGCCCGAGACGTCGACGAACGGCGCGTCGAGCGAACGGACGACGAAATCGCTGAACGAGTCGTCGCCGACGCTGCCGCAAAGGCCGGTCGGCACTTCAAGGCGCGAAAGGTTCAGCGCCACGTTCGAGGCGCACCCGCCGAGGGTCAGGACGACCCCCTCGGTCTGAACCAGCTCGCCCGGAACGGGACAGTGGGAGATCGGCACGCAGCCGACGTCGGCGAAAAGGATGCCGGCCGAAAGACAGCGGTGTTTACCGGTGGTCATTGTGTTTTAGCCTTTCATTCAATCAGAAGATGACGGAGCCGGCGCGGGAGGGGGGAGCGCCGGTTTCTGTTTCGGGGGTGCGGGCGGACGGCTCGCCATGAGAACGGCAATCCACCGGGTCTCGTCGAACTGCGAAAGGATGATTTTGCAGATGACCGCCAGCGGCGGCGAAAGGAACATGCCGACCGACCCCAAAAGCGCGCCCCAGATCACCAGGGAAAGGAGAACGACCAGTGCGGAGATCCCCAGACCGTCCCCCAGAAGTTTCGGCTCGACGAGGTAGCCGAAGAAAAAGTTGATCACGAGATAGCCCGCCGAAACAATCAGCGCGATGCCGCCCCCCTTGTCGGCGAAAGCGACGATGATCGGCGGAATCGCGGCGACGATCGAACCGATGTTCGGAATGAAGTTCAGGAAGAAGGCCAGAAGCCCCCACAGCGCCCAGTACTCGACTTTCAGCGCCAGGAGGAAAATCATGACCGAGACGGCGACCATCAGGCTGACGATGGTTTTGATCGTCATGTATTTGCGGATCATCGCGACCGTCGAGACGACGCGCTCGTTCTCCTGGTCGCCGATCGCCGCTTTCACCTTTTCGGGAAGGTGGATCGCTTCGACGAGCATGAAGAAGAGGAGCAGGACGACCATGAAGATCATGCTGACAAACGACATGAGTTTGCCGAGCCCCTCGATGAGGTAGCGGTAGATCATCTTCATGCTGACCTGAATCATCTTTTCGGGGGTCTCTTTGAAGTTCGTCGGCGGAAGGATGTCGTCGTCCCCGTCGAGAAGCGCAAGCTGCAGCGCGCTTGAAAGCGGGCCCGCGCCGTCGTCGGGCAGGAGAGACTCGTCGCCGTTTTCCGTCTCGCCGGCGGATTCCGCCGCGCCGTCGGGCGCCGGAAGGGCGGCGGCGGGTTCCTGCGTCAGCGCGGGAGGCTCGGACGGGTCTCCGTCCGCGTCGTTCTTTTGAAGGAACGGAATAAAGTCGAAGATCTCTTTCAGCTCGATGTTCCGTTTTATCAGCGCGTCGTTCGACTTGATCACCGCCTCGCTGAACGAACTCCAGTAGGAGGGGAACTTCCGCGAGAACTGGCTCAGCTGCGTCGTCAGGACCATCGTCAGAATCATGCTGAAAAGGAGAACCACGCAGGTGATCAGCGTGACCGCGCCGATCCGCGAGAACTTGATTCCGAAAATGCCCCGTTCGCGCATGTAGGCGTAGAACGAATAGAGGATGACCGCGAAAAAGGCGGCGATGAAGATCGGGGTCAGCACACTCTGCGCCTGGTGGATCCCCGCCAGGATGACGATGATCGAAATGGCGATGATCCCGTAGTTCGCCAGCCGCCGCTGACCTGTCAGGAGAGGCTCCTGCGGCGGGGGCCCGGCCGGTTCCCGCCCGTCGGGGGCGGAGAGAGGATCGTTGTTCGTGTCGGACATGAGAATGTGGGGTCTCCGGCTGAGTTGACTGTCAAATACCCTTTCATTTTACCGTCTCGCCCTGAATGTGGCAACATCGCTCAGGGGGAAGCGGGCCGAAAAAAAACCGAAAGAAGAACGGGCGTTCCCCTTTCGGTTTCTTTCGTCCGGCAATCGGAACGGCGGAAGAATCAGCCGCCGAAATCGTCGAAGAAGATGCTGTCCCGTTCGACGCCGACCGAGTCGAGCATCTTCAGCGCGGAACTGATCATCATCGGCGGGCCGCACATGTAGTATTCGCAGTCTTCCGGCGCCTTGTGGTCTTTCAGGTACTCGTCGTAGAGGACGTTGGCGATGAAGCCGGTCGATCCGGTCCAGTTGTCTTCCGGAAGGGGTTCCGAAAGGGCCAGGTGCCACGAGAAGTTCGGGAACTCGCGCGCCAGCGCTTCGAACTCCTCGACGTAGAACGCCTCACGCAGGCTCCGCGCGCCGTACCAGTAGGAAATCTTCTGGTTGGCGTGACGGTGCTTGAGCAGCTCGAAGACGTGCGAACGGAGCGGCGCCATCCCCGCGCCGCCGCCGATGTAGATCTTTTCGGCGGGGGTGTCGCGCACGAAGAACTCGCCGTAGGGGCCGCTGATCGTGACCTTGTCGCCCGGTTTCAGATTGAAGATGTACGAGGACATGATCCCCGGAGGAACGTTCGGTTTCCCCGGCGGGGGCGAGGCGATACGGACGTTGAGCATGACCATGCCCTTCTCTTCGGGATAGTTCGCCATCGAGTAGGCGCGCATCGCCGGCTCTTTCAGGACGCTGCGGTACCGCCAGAGGTCGTATTTGTCCCAGTCGCCGCGGTACTCTTCCGGAATGTCGTAGTCCCTGTACGAAATGTCGTAGGGAGGGCATTCGATCTGAATGTAGCCGCCCGCCTTGAAATCGACGTTTTCCCCCTCGGGCAGATCGAGGATGAGCTCCTTGATGAAGGTCGAGACGTTGTTGTTCGAACGGACCGTCGCCTGCCACTTCTTGACCGAGAAGATCTCGGGCGGAATCTCGATCTGCAT
>ONWH01000235.1 GCA_900321495.1 uncultured Planctomycetota bacterium | reverse complement strand
GTCTCGGTGTCTTCGGCACTGTAATATTCGCCGCCGGTGGTCTTCGCAATTTCACGGAGCGTCTGGTCATCGAAATCGAGCGGGTCGAACGGCGAACCGCGCGTGCCGATCCCGATTGTGTAGATCCGTATTCCGAACGTCTTGGCCAGTTCGGCGGCCTCTTCGGCAGTCACCGCGCCGACGTTCTGCACGCCGTCCGAAAGGAGGATGATCACCTTGCTCGCCGAGTCGGACTCTTTCAGTCTTCCGGCCGCCGCGGTCAGCGCGTCGCCGATCGCCGTGGCCGACTCTTCCTGAAAGAGCTGGTCGGGAACCAGCTGGCCGCGCCGGTTGACCGGCGGGTTCGGCACGTGTACCGTTCGGAGCATCTCGGCGAGCGCCTCATGGTCGAGGGTCAGCGGGCAGAGGGAATCGACGTAGCCGCCGAAAACAACCAGCGCGATCTTGTCGTTCGGCCGGCCTGAGAACTTGCCGCCTCCAAGGACGAAATCGTTGAATATCTTCTTGACCGCGTCGAACCGTTCGACCCGTTTCCCGTCCAGGATGAAATCCTCGTTGCGCATCGAGCCGCTCCGGTCGAGACAGATCGCCATGGCGATCCCCTCGTTTTCAACGCGGCTCTCCCGCTCTCCCCACTGCGGGCGGGCCAGGGCGGCGGTCGCCAGGACCAGACCGGCCGGAACGAGCGCCCGGACGAAAGGAAAAAGCCGCGTCGCCCACGTCTGCGGCAGGGAACCGAAGACTGCCAGGCTCGAAAAGAGGAACGCTTCATTCCGATTTGGCGAGACAATCTTCCGCGCCAGGAGAAGAACCGGTATCAGCAGGAGAAGCGCCAGCGGCGTCTGGAACCGGAACGAGGCCGCGGCGGCGAAGAGTGCCGTCATGACGCGCCCCCTTCCTGCGGTGCGGCCGGTTCAAAGGTCGAGACGAAATCGCGGGCGCTCTCCAGACTTGCGGCGGCTTCGTCGGGACCCGGCCGGAACTTGGCGAATTTCACCATGTCGGCCGACTCCAGAAAACGGGCGAGCCGGATCCGGGCCTGCGGCGTGAAGTTCCGCGACGGTTCGGTCTCGATATGCCGGAGAAACTCTTCGGTCGTCTGTTCCGGGGCGCGGATTCCGGTTGTCTCTTCGATGAAGACGCGGACGATCCCGGTCAGGTGAATGTAATACTCGCGCAGGTCGGTTTCGGCGAGCGCGGAATTCTTCAAAACGGCCAGGCGGCGGAGCGCCCGTTCGCGAGGCGGCAGTTCTTTTTCGGCGAATCGGATCGATCGGCGGAAGAGACCGCGCGCCAGGAGAGCGAAGGTGACTGCGCCGGCCAGAAGCGCCGCGGCCAGAATCCACGGGAAATGCCGGATCGGCGGCCGGGGAGGGGCAAGTTGGGAAAGGTCCGCGCTTTCGGGATCGAACTGTGATGCGGCTTCAATCTTTCCCGCCGGGATCAGCAGGGTGTCGGATTCTCCCTCCGCACCTTGTGTGTCAACGGCGATCGGAGGAAGGAAAAGCGTTCCGCCCCGGTTCGGAATCAGCCGGACGCGATAGACCGACTTGTGCCGCCCGCCGGTCAGCACCGGCGGATCCGTTCTGACGCTTTCAACGGTAAACGCGCCGTAGACGGCGCCGAACTCGGGCGCGACCGTCTCCTGGCCCGCCGGGAGGGTGACCGTCACGGTCATCTCAGCGCTCTCTCCCAGACGAACCGGTTCGGGCGTGATCTCGGCGGCCGCGCTTTTTTCCCCGTCGGGCGAGGCGGTCTCGCGCAGCGTGCCGGCGCCTGCCGCAAGGGACCAGAGCGCCATCGGCAGGAGCGCGAAGATCAGTTTGACTTTGAACGAACGGTTCATCGCAACGGAGGCTTTCCAGGTTGGTGTCTGTTTTACACGGGCGAGGGTCAGGCGTGTTTCCGGCCCCGCCGCTTTTCAAAGAACCCGCGCAGGTCTTTGACGCAGTCGCGGTCGGTTCCGATTTCCAGCTGATCGATTCCGTAATGGCTTAAACAGTTTTTGACCGATTCGCGCTGCGCGCCGAGCCGCCGCGCCAGAAGGGCGCGTACGCGGGGCGAAGCGGTATCGATCTGCGCCGTCTGGCCCGTTTCGGGATCACGGAGCCTGATCAGCCCGATGTTCGGGAAATCCGCCTCCCGCGGGTCAGTAAGCGAAAGGGCGATCAGGTCGTGCTTCCGGCGGCAGATTGCCAGCTCCTTATCCGCCTGAGGCGCGAAAAAGTCGCTGATCAGGAAGACGACCGCCCGCCGTTTCAGAATCCGGTTGGCGTAGTCGAGCGCCCTGGCCAGGTCGGTCGGCCGGGGAACCGGCTCCTGCGCGATCATTTCCCGGATCAGTCGCAGGACCGCCCCCTTCCCCTTTCGCGGGGGATGGCAGCCGATCACGTTGTCGCAAAAGGTGAGCAGACCGACCTTGTCGTTGTTTTTCAGCGCCGAAAACATCAGCGTGGCGGCCGTCTCGACCGCGGTGTCGAGTTTGCCGCGCCGCGAACCGAAGATTCCCGAAGCCGAAACGTCGAGCATGAAGAGGATTGTCAGTTCCCGCTCCTCCACGAACCGCTTGATGAACGGCCGGCCGGCGCGGGCGGTGACATTCCAGTCGATCAGACGGATGTCGTCTCCCGGCTGGTATTCACGCACTTCGCTGAACTCGATTCCCTGTCCGCGGAAGACGCTCTTGTACTCTCCCGCGAAGAGATCGTTCGCCGAGCGGTTCGAGACGATCTCAAGCCGCCGCACCTTCTTCAGAATGTCGCTTAACTGACCGTTCATTCGGAAACGCTTTCCCGCATTACGGAACCGGAACTGTGCTGAGGATTTCACCGATGACGTCTTCGGCGGTGACCGATTCGGCTTCCGCCTCGTAGGTCAGCAGGACGCGGTGGCGCAGAACGTCGCAGACGATATCTTTGACATCCTGCGGGGTGACGAATCCGCGTCCGGCGAGCGCCGCGACCGCCCGCGCCCCCTTGCCGAGAAAGATCCCCGCGCGGGGCGAGGCGCCGAACTCGATTAAGGGACGGAGCTTCGCCAGCCGGTAATCTTCGGGCCGGCGTGTTGCCTGAACCAGGTCGAGGATATAGCCGCGCACCGATTCGTCAATATAGACCTGACCGACGACTTCCTGCGCGTGCAGAACCTCGTCGCGTGTCATCGCCGCGCGAATGACCGTGCCGACCGAGTCAAGCGCGCGGTCGAGAATCCGGCGCTCCTCGTCGGCGGTGGGATAGCCGATCTTCAGTTTCAGCATAAAACGGTCAACCTGCGCTTCGGGAAGCGGATAGGTCCCTTCCTGTTCGATCGGGTTCTGCGTCGCCATGACCAGAAAAAGGTCGTCGAGCGGAAAAGTGGCGTCGCCGATGGTGACCTGTTTCTCCTGCATCGCCTCAAGAAGCGCCGACTGCACCTTCGACGGCGCGCGGTTGATCTCGTCGGCCAGGATGAAGTTGGCGAAGATCGGCCCTTTTTTCGTTTCGAACCGGCCGTCGCTCGGCCGGTAGATCATCGTGCCGATCAGGTCGGCGGGGAGGAGGTCCGGCGTGAACTGCAGTCGCTGGAATTTCGTCTCGAGCGCGTCTGCCAGCGCCTTGACCGTTGTTGTCTTGGCCAGACCCGGCACTCCTTCCAGCAGGACATGCCCTCCGGTCAGAAGTCCGATCAGAAGGCGCGAGACCATATATTCCTGTCCGACAACCACGCGGGCGATCTCGCTGCGGACGCGGTCGATCTTTTCCGCCTGCCGGCGAACCTCTTCTTTTATCTGGTTGACATCGGTCATGAATTCCTCTTTCAGCTGTGGTTGGTGGACTGCTTGGCCGGAGGAGACACGCCGAAAGCGCGTCCGGCTTTCTTCTTCCGGTACCGTTGCCGCGGCGCGGAAAAACGTTCGCGTCAATTTTATCACGATCCCCGTTTTTTTCTAATAGAGCATTGAGGGAATCCGTTTTTTCGCGTCCGGCCGCGCGCGTTTGATTTTCGGTGTCGGCTCGGCTACAATGGAACCTGGATTCAGACAGGTGCCGTGCGTTTTCAAGGAGTCCGTTTCGGGGAGATGACGATGAAAAATTTGATGTTCCTCTTGGGGCTTTTCACGCTCCTTATGCCGATTTCCGCTTTTGCCGACCAGACCGCTGCCGACGGTTCCGCCGCGCCCGTTCCGGCGCTGGTAGCTTCAGGGGTCTGCGCCGAACCGGAACGGATGATGTATAACGACCTGATCGCCAGGATTGACGCGAAGGGGGAGGCGTGGCGCGCGCGGTACGAAGAGGTCAGAACCGAAGAGCAGATCGCCGCCTATCAGAAGGAGCGCCGCGATTTCTTCCTTGCGCAGCTCGGCCGGATGTGGGAGCGGACTCCGCTCAACGCGCGGGTGACCGGCGTGATCGACCGGCCGGAATACCGTGCCGAGAAGATCGTCCTGGAAACGCTCCCCCGTTTCTATGCGACCGGAACCCTCTTTCTCCCCCGGCCCGAGAAGTTCGCGCCTCCCTATCCGGGTGTTCTGGTCGTCTGCGGGCACGCTTTCGAGGGGAAGGCGTCCGACTTCTATCAGGGGATCTGCATCCTGGGCGCGATGAACGGCCTGGCAATGTATATCCAGGACCCGGTCGACCAGGGGGAGCGGCTCCAGCACTTCGACGCGGAGGGGAAACCGACCCACGCGACGACCGCCGCGCATTCCCTGGCGGGGATCGGCTCGATCCTCCTGGGCCGGAATACGGCGACGTTTGAAGTCTGGGACATGATCCGCGGCCTCGATTTTCTGCAGTCGCGTCCCGACGTGATTCCCGACCGGCTCGGCGTGGCGGGGAACAGCGGCGGCGGCACGCAGTCCTCCTATCTGATGGCGCTCGACGACCGGGTCTTCTGCGCCGCGCCGAGCTGCTATCTCTGTTCCCTCTACGGAGCGCAGACACACAAGTCTGTTCCGCAGGACGCCGAACAGAACATTTTCGGCCAGCTCGGCTTCGGAATGGATCACGCCGACTACATCATCATGCGCGCGCCGAAACCGACTCTTCTGAACACGAAGACGAAGGACTTTTTCGATATCAGCGACACGTGGGTTTCGTACCGCGATGCGTTGCGGATCTATTCGCGGCAGGAGCATTCCGAGCGCCTGTCGATCGTCGAAATCGAAGGGGAACACGGCTACTGTCCCGAACTCCTCGACGCGTCGGTCAGCTGGTTTCTCCGCTGGCTCGCCGGGCGGGATGAACGGATCGTCGGCGCCTATCCCCTGCCGACCCTGACCCAGGAAGAGATCAGGTCGGTTCCCAACGGTGTGACGGCGCTTCCCGAAGCGCGCACGACCTACGATATCAACCGCGACTACAATGAAGAGCTCAAAGCGGTCCGGCGCGAAAAACTCGCGTCGGTAACGCGCGATGAGTTTGCGGGCCGGGTTCGCGCGGCGGCGAAGATCCGTCCCCTTGACGGGATTCCCGCGGCCGAGCCGGTCGGGGTGCCCGATTCGCCCGACTGGCTTGTTCTGAAGGCCGAAGGGACGGTCGGACTTCCGCTCCGGTGTCACGCGCGGGGCGAGGGGAATCTCCGTCTGATCGTGACCGAAGAGGGGAACCGGAGCGCGGCGGCCGAACAGCTTGCCGCGCAGGCGCAAGGCAGCGGGGTTGGAACGGTCTGGTCACTCGAGCCGCGCGGCTGGGGTGAAAGCCGCGCTCAGGGAACGTCGTATTACAACAAGGATATCTTCGGACCGGACGGAACGGTCTGGTACCTCGCCTACCTGCTTGGGGAAACATACGTCGGCCTGCGTGCGGAAGATGTCGTTTCCGCGGCCCGGTATCTCCGGGGCGAAGACGGCCCGCCGGTCGAGCTTGCCGCCGACACGCCCGCCGCGGCGCTGGTCGCGCTCCACGCGGCGGCGGCCGAACCGGGTCTCTTTTCCGGTGTCGTCCTGAAGCCATCGGCGGTTCCCGGCTCGTGGGCGGACTATGTCGACAGCGCGCCGCAGCCGTACAATCTCCAGAACGTGATACACGGTGTTCTGTGCGAATACGACGTGGAGGATCTGATGAGATTTACCGGGTGTACCGTCCGGGAATAGCCGCACCGCATTCCGGGCATTTCCCCTCAGACGTGATCCGCGACTCGGAGCGGAATCCGGTCCGGGTGACGACCTCGTTTCCGCATTCGGGGCAGACGGTCGAATGGCCGCGCCGCCACCAGACGTTCCCCGCATAGACGTGGCGGATTCCCGCTGTGTGTGCGATTTCCAGCGCGCTGTAGACCGTCTCGGGGGGTGTCTTCGGAACATCGGTCAGATGATAAGTCGGGAAGAAGGCCGAGAAGTGAAGCGGAACATCCGGTCCGAGCGATTCGACGAACCAGCCGGTCAGGCGTTTGATTTCGTCCGGGGAATCGTTCCGGGTCGGAATGAGAAGGTTGGTCGCCTCGACCCAGGTATCGGTCTCGTGTACCGCGTATTTGAGCGTCTCCTGTACCGTGCGGAGTTCCCCTCCGCAAAGTCCGCGGTAGAACTCGTCGGTAAACGCTTTCAGATCGATGTTGACCCCGTCCAGAACACTGTAAAACTCTTCCCGCGCACGCCCTTCGATCATTCCGTTGGTGACAGCCACGGTCTTCAGCCCCCGGCGTCGGCATTCGCGCGCCGCGTCGACCACATATTCCGCCCAGATCGACGGCTCGTTATAGGTGAACGCGACCGAGGGAACTTGGCGCCCGACCGCCAGATCGGCCAGACGCGCCGGTCCCAGGAACGAAAGGGCGCCCGGCGAAAAATCCCCCTGTGAGATTTGCCAGTTCTGGCAGAATTTGCAGCTTAGATTGCATCCGGCGGTTCCGATCGAGAGAATCTGGCTCCCGGGATAGAAGTGATAAAGGGGCTTCTTTTCAATCGGATCAATCGCCAGCGACGTGTATCGCCCGTAATAGGGAAGGGTCAGCGCGCCGACCGAATTGGTTCGGACACGGCATAGGCCGCTCTTTCCGGGCAGGATGCGGCAGTGATGAGGGCAGACTTCGCAGAGAACGGTTTGCGGGTCATCGCCGGCTTTCGACCAGAACCGCGCCGGCCGCGGCGGGTCGGGGAGGTCAGGAACGTTGAAAGTGTAGGAGTAGCTCATCTCTGCCTCGTGTTCCCGCCGCCGCGGTGCGCCGGTTCGAGTTTCGGATTATCGTTCGGTGTTCGCGTAGATCTCTCTGGCCTTGTCGGAGAGGAGGAACATCTCGCCCGTCCCGCCCGGCTTTTCGCTCTCCGAGCCTTTTTTCTTTCCCGCCGAGGCGACAAAGCCCGACATCTGGCTCTGCTGCGAGCGCTGAGCCTCGAACGCCGCCTGAACGGCGTCTTCTTTAGGCCCGTTTTTCTGCGTGAGGGCGCACCCTCCGAGAGGGAAGACAAAAGCGGCGCAGAGAGCGAGTATTATCGGTTTCGGAATATCCATCGCGCAAAGGGAGAGTGAGCTTGAGCTTTTCGCCGGAATCTTCGGATTCGGCGGCGGTATAATCCTTCTTATCGTTAATATCGGTCCAACCGGTATCCTTCTTGAGGAGGTCCGTTAAAAAAGGAAAAGCGGTAAAATGGGGAAGGCGGCATTCTTTCGATTATTAAGGGGAAGCGGTATTCCGATGCCCGGGAGGAAGAGACGTGCCCGAACTGATCATCGACGCGCATGCGCACCTGACCGACGCCCCGTCGCCCGCGGAACTCGACGCGGTTCTGGCGCGTGCCGAAACCGCATCGGTTGCCGCCGTGGTGACCGCGGCGGCGCGGCCTGACGACTTCGTGCCGGTCGAACGCCTGATTTGCCGCACGGGCCGGGTTCGGCTTTTCGGCACGCTCGGGATTCATCCCTGGTATGCCGCAGTGCATGATCCGAACCGTCTCGGCGCGCTTCGGGAAGCTCTCGGCCGGATTGAAGTTCCCCTGATTGGCGAGATCGGGCTCGATTTCGGACCGAAAGGGATCGCCGCCGCGCCGAAGGAGACGCAGCGGGAACTCTTCGACGCGCAGCTGCGCCTTGCCGACGAGAGATGCCTGCCGGTTGTCATCCACGCCTGCCGGACGGGAGGAGAGATATTCGCGGTGATCCGTCCCTATCGGCGGATCCCCGCCGTTTTGGTACACGGCTCGACGGAACCGGTTCCGCGCTGGGCGCTCTCGGAGAGGTTCTTCTTTTCGTTTTCGGCGGGAGAGACCGCGCCGGGCCGGAGGCGGGGACGCGAAGCGGTTCGGCGTCTGGCCGTGTCGGTGCCGGAACAGATTCTGCCCGAAAGCGATTTTCCCGCCGGAGGGCGTGAACCGGCAGGGACGGTTGAAACCGCCGCCGCGCTCGAAGAACTCGGCGCGCGGCCGCTGGCCGCCGCCGCACGGTTCGCCGAGCAGTTCGGTCTGTTTCACCCATAGGAGCGGAACATTGGAAGAGTTTGGTCAGTTTCATCGGATCGGACAGCTGCTCGGCGAAGAGGCCGTTGAACAGCTCCACCGTTCGTTTGTGATGATCTGCGGGGTCGGCGCGGTCGGCGGATACGCGCTCGAGGCGCTTGCCCGCGCCGGGGTCGGCCGATTCCGCCTGGTCGACTGCGACCGGATCACCGTGAGCAACATCAATCGGCAGCTCCTGGCAACCCATGCCTCGGTCGGAATGCGGAAGGTCGAGGCGGCACGCCGCCGCGTCCTCGAAATCTGGCCGCGGGCGCGGGTCGAGACGGCCGACCGGCTCCTGAACGCCGAGTCGATTCCCGAGCTGCTGACTCTGGGGGGGGAGACGCCTGATCTGCTGATCGATGCGATCGATTCCCTCGCGCCGAAGGTGGAACTCCTGGCCGCCGCACTCGAGGCGGAGATTCCGGTCCTTTCGAGTATGGGTGCGGCGCTTCGAACCGACCCGACGCAGGTGCGGTTCGGCCGGCTGACCGATGTGACCCACTGCCGCCTTTCGATGATGCTCCGAAAGCGGATCCGCCGCAAGGGGGTCAATACCGACCTGATCCCGTGCGTTTACTCGACCGAACCGGTACGAGAGACGCTCGGACCGCGCGCCATTCTTCCTCCCGAGGTTTCGGAGGATGACCGGCGCCTGCACGGGCGGCGGCGTTCGACCCTGGGAAGTCTGCCGACGATCACCGGCATCTTTGGTCTGACACTCGCCAACCAGGCGATGATGAGGTTAACCGATGGATACAGAAGTTCCGAAGGAAAAGGGTAAACTGGCGGGAATCGATTTCGGTTCGGTCCGTATCGGTGTGGCGATCAGCGATCCCGACCGGATCATCGCCAGCCCCTACGAGATATATACACGCAAAAACGAACGGCTCGACGCCGAGTATTTCAAGCGGCTTGTCCGGGAAGAGCGGATCGTCCGGTTCGTGGTCGGACTCCCCCTGCACCTGGACGGCCGGATCAGCGAAAAGGCGCGGGAGGCGCTCGCCTTCGGCGCGTGGCTTTCGCAGCTGACCGGCTTGCCGGTCGACTACATGGACGAGCGCTTCACAAGCGTCGAGGCGGGCTACTATCTGCGTGAGGCGAAGATGACGGTGAAACAGCGGAAAAAGCGGACCGATAAGATCGCCGCTCAGATCCTTTTGGCCAATTACATCGAGCGGGGGTGCCGCGGCACCGATGTCCCCGAATCGCTCGACGACGAGTAACTTTCCCCGGAAGAGCCCCTTTGATATGATGCACACACAGACTTTGCGGTTTTCCCGTTTCAGCCGCCGCTTTCCCAAGTTTCCGAACCGCCTCTTCTGGACGGCGCTTCTGATCCTGATCCCCCTTGCGGCGGTTCAGGGACAGCGCGGAAGTTCCATCCCGTCCGCCTCGCATTACAAGTCTGTCCAGCTTGCCGCCCAGGGAAATTTCGCCGCCGCCGCCGATCTCTGCCGCGACGAACTCGGCAGCGCGACGAAGATCGGCCAGCAGCGGTGGATCGACTCGATCTGCTATTACGCCATGCTGGGCGAATGCGAGTTCGTCACCGGCAATGCCGACGAAGCGCTCGACGCGTTCGAGTCGGCGATTGACATCTACATGAGTTCTCCCGACTGGATCGCCCGTGTTGAATATCCGACCGGAACGCGTCACGGGGAGGGGCCCGTTCCCCCCTGGGGCGCGGGCGCGCGGAATCTTCCGCTCGGGATATTCCCGAACGATGCGATGATCCGGCTCGGCGACCCGATCACGGACGAGCGGATCAAGCAGGGCGGAATGCTCAAAAGCCCGGAACTGAGAAAGATTGACCCGACCGAAATCCTCCGGTGCACCGCGCTTGCGCTCCGGCGCCGGAATGAAATCTTAGGACCGCTGACTCCCTACGACCATCGAACCCGGCCGATCGTCGAGTGCTTCTCAAAACGGGCGGTTTCGCGGAACCACTGGTCGAGCCCCCTGCTGGATGTCCTTTTGGGGATTGCGCTTGAAGGGGCGGGAAAACACGAAGAGGCGGTCGACCGTCTGAACAAATCGCTCCTGATGGAAGGGGGATATAACCATTTTCTCGCTTCCGGCGCGCTTTTGGCGCTTGGCGATATCTACCTCAGGAGCGGGAAAATCTTCGAGGCGGCCGACTCATATCTGGAAGCGTCCGTTTCGGCGTACGCCTACGGGAACGCGGGAGAAGTCGAAGAGGCGCTGCGCAAACTCGCCGGCGCCGACCTTCTGCGGGACGACCCGTCAGCGGAGTTCCCGCTCGAGACGGGAGCGGCGTGGGCGTCGGATCAGGCCCGGAGCGGCTGGATTGCCGCGTCGCTGAACCTGAAAGTTGCCGAAAAACTGATTCGCCGGGGGGAAGTTGAAGCGGCGGAACCTCTTCTGCAGACTGCTGTTTCCCTTTTGAAGTCGGCGCGGCTCGATGAGAGCCGATACGCCGATCTGTGCCGTTACCTGGCCGCCGTCGTTCGGTATCGGACCGGGGATACCGGCAAGGGGGACGAACTTTTGGCCCAGGCGGTTTCCGGTGCGCGGTCGCGGTCGATGCGTTTCTGCCAGATCCGCCGTGTGAACGCCTCTCTCGATTCCCTCACCCCCCGCGCCGCCGCCGAGCTGTATGACGAGCTGCTTCGCGATTCCGATTTCTACGACTGGACACTCGATCCGGTCACGGCGTTTGCCGCCGATACGAGCCTCTGGGCCGAAGAGCTGGGGAACCAGTTCCTGCTGGCGGTCGACCGCCAGCAGCCGGAGAAGGCGTTCGAAATTGCCGAACGGATCCGCGTGCGGCGTTTCCTGACTCCGCAGGAGATGGGAGGACGCGTCTTTTCGCTCCGCCTTTTAACCGCCTCGCCCGAAGAATCTCTCACCGACGACCAGCGGGTGGCGCGCCGCAGTCTCTTCGTGGAATACCCGGCGCTGGAGACCCTTCAGAAGGACGCCGGGGCGCTCATCGGCCGGCTCCGCCCCTTCACCCTGGTTCCCGCCGAGCCTGAAAGGGAGGCGCGTCAGGAACTTCTTGACCGGCTCGGCGCGGTTTCGGCGGACGAGGAAACGCTGCTGCGCGGAATCGCCGCGATGCCGTTTGCGGTTCCCGAGGTGTTCCCCCCGCGCGAACCGTTCGAGAGAATCCGCGGGAAGATTCCCGAAAAGAGCGCGATCCTTTCGTTCATCGAGGTTGACGGCGCCCTGTACGGCTTTTTTGTCACACGGGATGAATTTGATGCGTGGCGTCTGGGGAGTGCCGCAGGAGTCGGTACGGAACTGGCGGCGTTCCTTTCGGCCTGCGGCGCGACCGACTCTTCCAAGGCGAAGCTTTTAAAGGAGTTCCTCTCCGACGCGTGGCGGGGTGAGGGCAATTCGTTCTTCCTGACCCTGCTGGGGCACCCGACCTCCGACGATGCGCGCGGCTCGGCGCTCTTCGAGCGGCTGGCTGTCGTTCCCGATTCGATTCTCTGGTACGTGCCGTTTGCCGCGATGACCCTGCCGCAGGGGGACAGGCTTGTTCCGATCACGTCGGTGCCGAACTTTACCCTCTTCTGCGCGCCGACCGTTTCGCTCTGTTTCGGCCGGAATCCCTCAACGGCTCCGCTCCGAAGCGAGACGGTCATTCTGCCCGGCAAACTTCATCCGAAGGAGGATCCCGATATCGGGCGCGATGCGCTGGCGCGCCTCGTGAGAGATATTCCGAAGACCGCCCTTCTGTCCGATACGGCCCTGACCTCGCCGCGAAATCTTCTTCTCTCCCTTTTCGAGCGTTTGGTTTCCTGTGAGGAGATATACGCCGCCGGTGCCGACTGGCCGCTGGTCGGCGCCGAGGGGAAAAAGGGAGGGACACCTGTTTCCGATCTCCGCTTTCTGCCGTGGGGAGGGCCGAAGACGCTGGTTCTGCCCGGATTCCGTTCCGGCGGGGAGGCCGCGCTGAAAGAGAGTTCCGGCGGCGCGGAATTCTTCATGCCGGTTCTTTTCCTCGAGTCGCAGGGAGGGGAGGATCTTCTGATCAGCCGATGGCGCGTTGGAGGGGACTCGGCGTATCGACTGTCTGAATCGTTCCTGAAGAATACCGAAAAAAAGCCGGCTCCCGAGGCGTGGAAAGAGACGCTCGGGCAGTTTATGAACGGGCCGCTGAACCTGAAAGAGGAACCCCGGTTCCGCGGCACGCCGCCGAAAGAGCCGATCCTGGGGGAACATCCGTTTTTCTGGGGCGGCTACATGCTCGTTTGCCGCGGCCTGGTTCCTCCCGATGCGGAAGAGGCGGAATCGGCCGAGCCGACGGATTCGGACGAAGGGAGGGAAGGGGAAAGCGCTCTTCCGTCTGACGGAGAAAACGTGTCCGAACCCGATACGAGTGAACCGGAAAGCGGCGGGGCGATCGAAGAAGACGATCTCTCCGATTTGGAATTCGAGGACGAGCCCGCCGAACCGGAAACGCCTGCCGAAGAATCTTCAGCCGATGAAAGGGATTCCTCGGACGGCGCGGAAACGGAAGGCGCTTCGGCAGAGCGCGTGAAAGAATCCGCGCCGAAAGGCCGACGCGAAAAGGATTCGGTGAGAGAAGGATTTGAAAGGGCCAGGCCGGGCAGATAACACACGGCGAAAGCGCCGCGCGTTTTTACCATCCGTATGACATATTCGACTCGATGATCCGGCGCGCTTCGTCGAGATCGGCGCCCGTTTCGCTGACGTAGAGGCGGATCGCGTGGATTTTGTCGCCGGCGGCCTTCGAAAGGCATTCCCGGGCCAGCTCGCTCTTTTCAACTTTTCCGGTGATACCCAGAAGCGCCTTGGAAATGACCCAGGCGTTGCGCGGACGCTTGGTAATCCGAATGATCTCTTCGGAGGGGTAGTATTCGCAGAAGAGATCCTGAGCTTCGACTTCGTTCTCTCCCCAGGCGATGACGATGTGGCCTTCGGTTTCGATTTCGTAAAGGGGCATTATCTTCTCCTTACGGCGGTGGAACTTTTTTCGGTCGGCAGCCGTGTTGAATGGCTGTTTCGAAAGGGAAGCGGAGACGGACAACCGAAGCTGTTCACACCGCTCCGCGCACGGACAACAGAATATTTTAAACCATTTTTCCGTCACGGGCAAGCATCTTGCGGGACCTTTCGAAAGCGCGGCTCCTTGAACTTTCATGTTCCTTTTTTAAAATGATTTGCGGGGGAGACTTTTTCTCCCTCTTCGCCGGTTAACCGTTTCATTTTCCGCGCCGTTTCGGCGGCCTGCCCGAAGGAAATCCCGATGCGTATCGGTCTCGGTCATGACACTCACCGTTTTGAAGAAGGTCCCGCGCGCCGCCCGCTGATTCTTGGCGGAGTCGAGGTGCCGTATCACCGGAGCCTGGCCGGCCATTCCGATGCCGACGTTCTCTTTCACGCTTTGACCGACGCCCTTCTGGGAGCGCTGGGGGAAGGGGACATCGGCGATCTCTTTCCCGACACCGCCGAGGAGAACCGCGGCCGGAATTCCGCCGACTTTTTACGTTACGCGGCCGGGCAGGTCGGCAATCGGGGATGGCGGATCGAAAACGTCGATGTGATCATCTTCGCCCAGGCGCCGAAACTCGGCCCGTACAAAGAACAGATAAAAAAGAAGATTGCGGAACACCTCGGTCTTCCGCCCGGTTCGGTCGGTGTGAAAGCGAAGACGGGGGAACGGGTCGGATTCATCGGACGCGAAGAGGCGATTTCGGCCGAAGCTGTCGTCCTTCTCGAAAATGACCCGAAATAGACCGCACCGGTCCGTTTAGAGGGCACGTACCTTTTCTGACAAGGGGAAGACTGCCAATTTGTCATTTTTCCCCTCTCTTTTTCGGTCCCCATAGTGGAAGAAACTCGTTTTTCCGTTATAATCTGAGAGAATACCGTTTTTGCGGCGATTGGCACACTATTTGCACCTTGAGCCGCAGGGGCGGGGGTGGAGCTGTCATTTTGAATGAAGCAGATTTGTTTTAATGACAACAGCATAAACGTTCAACATCTTTACTAAGAGGAGTTATCCGAAGTGTCGAAAAACCTATCATTTGATGATTCCGCCCGTCAGGCGATTGCCGCCGGAGTGAGCAAACTGGCACGCGCTGTGAAGAGCACCCTGGGGCCGCGCGGCCGCAACGCCGTCCTCGACAAGGGGTGGGGAGCGCCGAAGGTCACCAAAGACGGCGTCACGGTCGCCGAAGACATCACCCTTGACGACCCCGAAGAGAACCTTGGCGCGCAGCTTGTCAAGCAGGCCGCCTCGAAGACGAACCAGACAGCCGGCGACGGCACCACGACCGCTACGGTTCTGGCCGAAGCCATCTATCTGGAAGGGCTCAAAATGATCGCCGCCGGCGCCGACCCGATGGCCCTGTTCCGCGGGATTCAGAAGGCGTCGGAAGCCGTCTGCGCCGCGATCGCCAAACTGGCGGTTCCGGTCAGTGACAAGAGCAAAAAAGAGATCGCCCAGGTCGCCACGATCGCCGGAAACAACGATTCCGCGATCGGCCAGGTCCTCGCCGAAGCCTTCCTTAAGGTCGGCAAGAACGGTGTGATCACCGTCGAAGAGGGGAAACAGGCGAACACCTACGTCGAAGTTGTCGAGGGGATGCAGTTCGACCGCGGGTTCCTTTCCCCCCATTTTGTGACCGACGTTGACAACCAGACGGTCGATTTCGAAGACGCGCTGGTTCTTGTGTACGAAGATAAAATTTCGACCGCCAAGGCGCTCGTTCCGCTTCTGGAAGCTGTCAGCAAACAGAGCAAGCCTCTTCTGATCATCGCCGAAGATATCGAAGGCGAGGCGCTTGCCACGCTCGTGGTCAATAAACTGCGCGGGGTTCTGAACGTCTGCGCCGTGAAGGCGCCCGGTTACGGCGACCGCCGCAAGGCGATGCTCGGCGATATCGCGACCCTCTGCGCCGCTTCGGCCATCTACAAAGACCTGGGGATCAAGCTCGACGCGGTCAAGCTTTCGGATCTCGGCCGGGCCAAGAAGATCACCGTCACGAGCGACAACACCACCATCGTCGGCGGCGCCGGAAAGAAAGACGCCATCGACGGGCGTGTTGATCAGATCAAAAAAGAGATTGAGACGACGACCAGCAGCTATGACAAAGAGAAGCTGCAGGAACGTCTCGCCAAACTCGCCGGGGGAGTGGCGCAGATCAACGTCGGCGCCGCGACCGAATCGGAGCTGAAAGAGAAGAAATACCTCTACGAAGACGCGCAGGCCGCGACGAAGGCCGCTCTCGAAGAGGGGATCGTCCCCGGCGGCGGCGTCGCCCTTCTCAAGAGCGCCAATGTCCTCGACAAGGTCGAGGGAACCGGCGATGAAGTCTACGGCATCCAGATTGTCAAGCGCGCGATTGAAGCTCCGATCCGCGAAATCGCCAGGAATGCCGGAATCGACGGCGCGGTGGTGATCAACCGCGTTCGCCAGATGAAGGGGAAGAACGAAGGGTTCGATGCCGATAAGGGCGTCTACTGCGACCTGGTCGAAGCCGGGATCATCGATCCGGCCAAGGTTGTCCGCACCGCGCTGACCAACGCCGCCAGCGTCGCCGGTCTCCTTCTGACGACCTCGTGTCTCCTGACCGAAATTCCGAAAGAGACTCCTCCTGCTCCCGGTCAGCCCGGTATGGACGGCATGGGCGGGATGGGAGGCATGGGCGGAATGGGCGGCATGTATTGATCGCCCCGCCGCGCCTCCGGCAAATAGCACAAAAACCGAAATCAAAAAAGAAAAGATATACAAACTGAAAGGGTTTTACCATGTCGAAAAAAGAACTCAATATCTACCCCCTCGAAGATCGCGTCGTTGTTGAACCTCTGGCCGCCGAAGAGATGACCGCGGGCGGGCTCTTCCTTCCTGACAGCGCCAAAGAGAAACCGCAGCGCGGCACCGTTCTGGCGGTCGGTTCGGGGAAACTCCTCGACAACGGCAAACGGGGCGAAATGGGTGTGGCAGTCGGCGACGAGGTCATCTACGGAAAATATTCCGGCTCGGATATCAAAGTGGACGGTCGCGAAATCAAGATTCTGCGTGAATCCGACATTCTGGCGAAAGTCGTTAAGTGATAAAAGCCGCATACCGGTTCAGATCTGAAAGGAACAAGTTACTATGGCGAAACAATTAATCTTTAACGACGAAGCGCGCAAAAAGATCCTCGACGGCGTGAACAAACTC
>ONWH01000012.1 GCA_900321495.1 uncultured Planctomycetota bacterium | reverse complement strand
GTCGCCCCCTCGAGAAGTTTTGAGATCGCTTTTAGGTTGCCGTTGCATCCGCCGTAGAAACGGATGTTGCTGACAACGTTGCCGTTGATGTCAAAGTCGATCTGCTGGGCGCAGGTGCCGGCTGTCTTGTAAGAATATTCCATTTTTCTGCCTTTCCTTTTGCGGTGACCTGAGGAATCCCGTACGGTACACACCGTTTATTCTATCCTCCCATACCGGATTTTCAATACTTTTAACGTCAGGGTGATGTGCCGAACCGATGAGAGAGCATATCATGCTCGGACGGAACCTTGACTTGGGCGTGCCGGCGCGGATAATGTGGATGTGTCGAGCGCGCTTTTCCGGCGCCTCTTTTTTGATATTCCACCTTGCCGGAGATTATTCCCGTGTCCTGTCGGCTGATTGATTCCGCGCTGACGATCTGGCAATCCGGTGTTAATGCGGTTCTGCCCGAACGACTGATCGAGACCCGCCTGGCCTTTTCCGGCGAGCCGGCCGGCTCGCCGGTTGTGACTGTCTGCGGCGAGGCGTTCCCCCTGCGGGCCGGCGCCCGGGTGATTGTGGTCGGAATGGGAAAGGCGAGCGGCGCGATGGCCGCCGGGGCGGAAAAGGCGCTCGCCCCCCTGATTGAGGCGGGGCGTCTTTCCGGCTGGGTCAATCTTCCCGCGAACGCGCTGACCCCGCTGCGTGTCGTCCACGCGCATGCCGGCCGGCCGGCGGGCATGAACGAACCGACCGATGCGGGGGTCGCCGGAACGCGCGAAATCGCCCGGCTGATCGAGTCGGCGGGGCCGGACGATCTGATCCTGGCGCTCATTTCCGGAGGCGGGTCGGCGCTGGCGCCGCTGCCGATACCGGAAATCACGCTCGAAAAGAAAGCGCTTGTTACCCGGCTTCTTTCCGGTGCGGGAGCAAATATTGTCGAATTGAACACGGTTCGAAAACAGCTGAGCCGGATCAAAGGGGGCGGAATGCGCCGGATGGCGCGCGGAAGGCGCCTGGTTGCGCTGATCCTTTCGGATGTGTTGGGAGATCCGCTCGATGTGATCGCCAGCGGCGCGACAGTTGCCGATACATCAACCCCGGCCGACGCGTTGAATGTTCTCCGGCGGTTCGGTCTTGCTGACCGAGCCGACCTTTCAGACGTTGTCGCCGCACTCAGAAAACGATCTCGGACTCTGACACCCGATTCTCCGGCTGACCCGGGATATGAGAACCATCGGAATCTGATCGTCGGAAATAACCGCTTGGCGGTTGATGCCGCATGCCGGCGCGCCGAACAGCTCGGATTTCGTGCGGTTGGTGAAAGCGCGCCGCGGTCGGAAGAGGACGTCGGCGAGGTCGCGGAGCGGCTGATCGGGGCGATCGAGCGCCAACGTGCCGCCGGAACGCCGACGGCACTGATCAGCGGGGGTGAACCGACGGTGACCCTCGCGCCCCCCGAAATCCGGGGGGAGGGAGGACGGAACACCCAGCTTGTCCTTCTGGCCTTGATCGAGGCGCTCCGAAATCGGAAGCGGTTTCCGGCGCGTTTCATTTTCCTTTCGGCAGGAACCGACGGCGAAGACGGTCCGACCGATGCGGCGGGCGCCTATTTCGATGACGGATTTGTCGGCCGCGGCGACGGTTCGGCGGAGGAAATTCTCGCCGCCGCCTGTGACGCAGCGCGCCGGAACGACGCGTACACCTTTTTTCAAAGGTTCGGCGGTCTCTTCCGGCCCGGAGCGACCGGAACGAACGTCTGCGATCTGCGCGTTCTTTTGGTCGGCGCGGAGCTTGCGGAGGGGAACCGTTCAAGGTAAAATGGACGGACGTGGTGTTGCCGGGCTGGCGCGTTTCGCCTCAATCCGGGGTCACCAGCCGAAGACGCGATCGTCTCCCCGTACTTTTTCTCCGCTTCGGTGGTATTCGCCGCGGCGGGGTTCTCTCAGAAAGGCTCCGATGAAAATGTTCCGTTTTTTATGTGCGTCGTTTTTCGTTCTTCTCACGGCCGCGCGCGCTCTGGCCGCCGCCGACTACTATATCGACAATGACCATGGGAATGACAAGAACGACGGGCTGTCTCCACAAACGGCGTGGTCGTCGATCGCGAAGGTCAACGAGTTCGAGTTCGCGCCCGGCGACCGTATTCTGTTCGCCCGCGGCTGTCAGTGGCGCGGGAATCTGCAGCTGCAGTCGGGAGCGGAGGGGGCGCCCCTCTATTACGGCGCTTACGGGAAAGGGGCGAAACCGATCATTCTCGGTTCGACGCCGCTGAACAGTCCGGTCAACTGGGAACCGGCGGGCGAGCACCTCTGGGTCTCGTGGGATAAGGCGACGGCGGTCTTCGACAAGTGTGACATCGGGAACATCATCCTGAACGGGCATCGTGCCGCGTTCAAAAAGTGGCGGAAAGAGGACCTGAAAGCGCAGGACGATTTCTGGTATGATATTGCCGGCGATAGGCGTATCTATTACTACTCGGACGAGAATCCCGGGAAGAAGTATATCGACGTCGAAGCCGCGATCGGAAGGCACGTGATCTCCCATTCCGGCGTTTCGTACGCGATCGTCGACGGGCTGGACGTCCGTTACGGCGCGGCGCACGGATTCGGCGGCGGCGGGACAGCGCATTACACGGTCCGCAACTGCGATATCTCGTGGATCGGCGGCGCCGACCAGTACCGCGAGGGGGGGGAGGGCCGCCGCGTACGGTTTGGGAACGGAATCGAGTTCTGGGGACAGGCCGACGACTGCCTGATCGAAAACAACAAGCTCTGGGAGATCTACGATGCCGCGCTGACGAACCAGGGGGTCGACGGGAATGTCGAGTCGAATATCACCTATCGCGGAAATTTGATCTGGAACGCCGAGTACTCGTTTGAGTACTGGAACGGTGCGGGGTCGCAGACGAAGAACATCCTCTTCGAGAAGAATCTCTGCTACAGCGCCGGATACGGCTGGGGGCACATTCAGCGGCCCGACCCGAACGGACGGTGTATCATGATGTACAGAAACGGCGCTCCGACCGAAAACTTTGTGGTGCGCGACAACGTCTTCTGCAACGCTACCGAGTCGCTTATTCGCGTTGATTTCACGCCGACGAATCCCGACTGGCCCGACAAGACCCTGACTCTCGACGGGAACCGGTATTTCAACGACGGCGGCCGTCTTTTCTTCCGCTGGAAGAACGACGTGAACTATTCGGGGGATCAGTTCGACGAGTTCCGCGAAAAGACCGGCAAGGAGGAGCACGGCATCGCAGCGCCTCCTGAAAAGCCGCTCGAACGGATGAAGCATTGGAATCACGTCTATTGACCGAAGCGCGGCGCGCGTTCGATCGGCGGGCGGCTTGGCGTAACGGAACGAAAGCCGCCCTTTTTTATTCTTTGCAGGGACGCTTTTTGTATAACGTATTGAATGACGAGGGGACGATGAAAAGAGTTCGTTGGGCGAGTTTGCTCTTTCTTGCATTCTTTTTGGCGGTGCGTGCCGCGGTTGCCACCGACTATTATGTCAACTTCGAATACGGCAGGGACACATTCGACGGACTCACTCCCTACACGCCTTGGTCGTCGCTGTCGAAAGTCAATGCGTTTACGTTTTATCCCGGCGACCGCGTCCTGTTCGCACGCGGGAGCCAGTGGCGGGGAAGTCTGCAGCTCCGGTCGGGAGCCGACGGCGCGCCTATCTACTACGGCGCGTATGGGCAGGGGGCGAAACCGAAAATCTTCGGGTCCCTTCCTTTGAACAACGAGTGCTGCTGGAAACCGGCGGGGGAAAACCTCTGGGTCTGCTTCGACGCGATCGTTCCGGCGTTCGGCAAATGGGATATCGGAAACATCGTTATCGATGGGGCCCGCGCCGCGTTTAAACGGTGGCGGAAAGAAGATTTAAAGTCCCAGGACGATTTTTGGTTCGATATTACCGGCGATAAACATATCTATTTCTATTCCGACCGGAATCCCGGCTTGAAATACGATCGTTTGGAAGCCGCGATATCGAAATACGTGATCTCCCATTCCGGCGTGTCGAACGTTATCGTCGACGGCCTTGATATCCGATACGGCGGCTCGCACGGGTTCGGCGGAGGCGACGTAGCGCACTATGTGATCCGCAACTGCGAAATCTCCTGGATCGGCGGCGGGGATCAGGGACGCGAGGGGGGCGACGGCGGCCGCGTGAGGTTCGGGAACGGGATCGAGTTCTGGGGGCAGGCCGATGACTGCCTGGTCGAGAATAACAAGCTTTGGGAAATCTACGATGCTGCGCTGACGAACCAGGGAGTCGGCGGGAACGTCGAGTCGAACATCACCTATCGGGGCAACGTGATCTGGAACGCCGAATACTCGTTTGAGTACTGGAACGGCGCCGGGTCGAAAACGGCGAATATCCTCTTCGAGAAGAACCTCTGCTACAACGCCGGATTCGGCTGGGGACATATTCAGCGGCCAGATCCGAACGGCCGGTGTATCATGATGTACGGTAACGGTGCGCCGACCGAAAACTTCGTCGTGCGGGGGAACACGTTCTGTAACGCCACCGAATCGCTGGTCCGCGTCGATTTTACGCCGGAGAACCCCGACTGGCCCGATAAGACGCTGACCCTGGACGGGAACCGTTACTTTAACGGCAACGGGCGTCTTTTCTTCCGGTGGAAGAACGATGCGAACTACTCGGGGGATCAATTCGACGAGTTCCGCGAAAAGACCGGCAAGGAGGAGCACGGCGTCGCCGCGCCTCCCGAAAGAACCTTAGACCAGATCAAAGACTGAATCGACAGTTTCGTTCGGCCGGCTTTCCTGCAATGAGACGGAGAGAACCCATGAAAAGATTTTTCTTATGTGCGGCGTTTCTTTGTTTCGCTTTTTGGGCGGCGGTTCCCCTCTCGGCCGCGTCGGCGGAGACGCTTGTCGGGACCATACCGACCGGATCCGACAATCCCCGGAACAGCGAAGGGGACTTTATCCGCTTAAAAAACGGGGAGATTCTCTACGTTTATACGCATTATTACGGAACGTCCCCCAACGACGAGGCTCCGGCCTATTTGGCCTCGCGGCGTTCGGCCGACGGCGGCGAGACGTGGACCGCCGAAGACGACATCGTCCTGCCGAACGAGGGAAAACTCAACACAATGTCGGTCACGCTTCGTCGGCTGCCCGACGGACGAATCGCGCTCTTTTACCTCGTGAACGAGACATCGTCCGACTGCCGTCCCTATTTGCGTATTTCGGACGACGAGGGAAAATCATGGGGCGACCGGATCGCTCTTGTTTCGGATCCGTCGTACAACGTGGTGAATAACGACCGTGTGGCGATTCTGGACGGCGGCCGAATTTTGGTTCCGGTGGCGCGCCATCCGTGGAACGGCGGCGGAGCCCGTCCCGGTATACGTCGAAGAGCCGATATCTTCTGCCTCGTTTCCGACGACGGCGGCGCCACCTGGCGCGAAGGGAACCGCGCTCCGAATCCCGACGAAATCATGTTTCAAGAACCGGGTGTGTGCGAACTGTCTGACGGCCGCGTTTTGATGAACATTCGCACCGACGCCGGAAGTCAGTATTTCGCGTACTCGTCGGACGGCGGCCAGTCCTGGAGCGAACCGATCCCCTCGGTTCTCGATTCGCCTCTTTCGCCCGCCCTCATCAAACGGATTCCGGGCAGCGACGACCTTCTGGCGGTTTGGAACCCGAAGCGCGAAGGAGTCACAGGGAGAAAAGGAAGCCGTGCTTTTATGTCTTACGGCCGGCTTAATCCCGACGGAACCGAATTGCTCGGACGGCGTTTTCTCGTCGGCGTTCTTGATTCGGATGAACAGAACTGGCAGTATCCGGCGGTTCTGTTTTTGGACGACGAAACGTTCCTGACGGCGTTTTTTTCGGTAGAAAAAGGGGTCGATATTTACAAGGTTCGTATCCCGCTGGAAAACGCGGAATAGACATTTGACGGATTGGGAGCGAAAATGATAAAAAAAACATTGCTGTTTGTGCTGCTGACGTTTCTTCTTTGCGCCGTCTCGTTTGCTGGCGCGGCGAAGACGCTTGTCGGGACAATTCCGATCGGACCTGACAATCCCCGAAACAGCGAAGGGGACTTTATCCGCCTGGAAAACGGGGAGATCCTCTACGTCTATACCCATTATTACGGCAGCAGCTCCGACGACAACGCTCCGGCGTATCTCGCCTTGCGCCGGTCGGCCGACGGCGGCAACACGTGGAGCGGCGAAGACGAACTCGTCCTGCCGAACGAGGGGAAACTGAACGTGATGTCGGTCACGCTCCGCAGGATGAACGACGGACGGATCGCGCTCTTTTACCTGGTCAAAGAGTCGGATGTTGACTGCCGCCCCTACCTGCGTTTTTCCGCCGACGAGGGGAAAACGTGGGGCGCGCGGATCGCGATTGTTTCGGAGCCGTCCTATAACGTGGTGAATAACGACCGGGCGGCGATTCTTTCGAAAGGTCGGATTCTTCTGCCGGTAGCGCGCCATCCTCTCAAAAAGACTGAAAGAGGCCAGGAGCTTCTCTGGTCGGCGGACATCTTCTGTCTGATTTCCGACGACGGCGGCGCCACGTGGCGCGAAGGGGAACGTGCGCCTAATCCCGGCGGCGTGATGTTTCAGGAACCGGGGGTCTGCGAACTGGCCGACGGCCGGGTTCTGATGAACATCCGGACCGACGCGGGAAGCCAGTACTTCGCCTATTCCGAGGATGGCGGCCAGTCGTGGAGTTCACCGGTCCCCTCGGTTCTCGATTCGCCCCTTTCGCCCGCCGTCATCAAGCGGATTCCCGGCAGCGACGACCTTCTGGCGGTCTGGAACCCGCTGCGCGAGGTCGGAGTTTCCGGGGCCGGCAGCCGTGCCTTTATGTATTACGGACGCCTTTCCCCCGACGGGAGTCGGCTTTTGGGCCGCCGGTTTATCGTGAGTCTTGCCGATTCGGAGATTCAGAACTGGCAGTATCCGGCGGTTCTCTTTAACGGGGACGGCACGTTCCTGACGGCGTTTTTCTCATGGATAGAGGGGATTCGGTTTTACAAGATCAACGTGCCCGAAGTGACCGGACTTTTTAACGGCCGTGACCTGACCGGATGGACGAAATACCTGAACGGACGCGAGACGGGGGAGGATCCCGAAAACGTCTTTACTGTTCAGGACGGTGTCATTCGGATCTCCGGCGCCGAGTGGGGCGGCATTTCGACCGACGGCGAATACTCGGACTACCATGCCTCCCTTGAATTCAAATGGGGTGAAGAGACACACGGGCCGCGCAAAGGCCTGGCCCGCGACACCGGTTTTCTCTTCCACGCCAGCGGCGAGGAAGGCGGGTTCGCCCGGATCTGGCTTTACTCCTTCGAGGCGAACATCGTCGAAGGGGGAATCGGCGATTTCTGGCTCGTCGGCAACGAAGAGGAAGGCTATACGGCAACGGGACAGGTGACGATGCGGGGAGGCCAGCGCATTTTTGACCCGAAAGGGGGCGAAAACGTGACGCTTACCAAGCACGCCCAGGGGCCGTTCCGCTGGTGGGGATTCGACCCCGACTGGAAAGACATCACAGGATTCCGCTCCAAGGATGAAATCGCCAAGCCGGGCGAATGGACCCGTCTCGAAGTCGTTGCCGAAGGGGACGCCGCCGAGTTTTACGTCGACGGCGTTCTGGTCAACCGGGTGACGAACCTGAGCCGCACCTCCGGCCGGCTTCAGATTCAGTCGGAAGGTGCCGAAGTCTTCTACCGGAACATCACTGTCACTCAGTAACACTGCATCAAAAAAGAGCGGCGGCCTTCGGCCGCCGCACCCGCTGTTTCAGAGGTTTCTCCTTTAAGCGTTTAGTTGTCCCACTTCCAGAAACCGGGGAGCGGAACGGAATTCTCGTAGATGAACTGGCCCGGTTCCGGCTGTGCGGGAGGCGTCGTGTCGGGATGGATCGGCGGATCCTGGTCCCACGAGGTCACGCTTTCGGCCGGGAATTCGGCCTTGCCGTTGGTGACCACGTCGTCCCAGTTGAGTTCCTGTCCCGAATAGGCGGCGAGCATGCCGAAGACAGCGGTCATCGACGAATGGGCGGCATGCCAGCCGTCGTTGTGCGCGGTTCCTTCCCGGGTCCATTTGACGAGCATCTCCTGTTCGGTCTCGTACGATTTCGGTGCGGGATTGTAGATATAGGTGACTTCTCCCTGATAGCGCCAGATCGGGTTCCCCTGGTAGTCGTCGAGCCAGCCGGCGCCGCCGACCCCTTTGGTACCGTAGACGATTTCGCCGATCATCGGCCAGGTCCCTTCCTGCTGACGGCTCTGGCTGTACATCTGGCTCCCGTCGGCATAGGTGAATTCGCAGAAGAAGTGGTCGAACCGGCATCCGGAATTCTGGCAGAAGGGGAACCGGCGCACCTGACGGCCGCCCATCGCATTGGCTTTGACCGGATGGGCGAGCGGGCCTTTGAAATCTCCTTTGCAGTGGTACCAGTTTCCGATATCGATGTTGTGGCAATGCTGTTCGCAGATGTTGTCGCCGCTGAGCCAGGGGAAATGATACCAGTTGCGGAGCTGGTATTTCATCTCGGTGTCCCCCGCCTGACGCGGGCGTTCCCAGATTCCGGTGCTGTTCCAGTAGACGCGGACGTTCAGTACATCGCCGATCGCGCCTTCGGCGATCTGTTCGACCATCTGCTGGTATTCCGGCTGATAGTGGCGCTGATAGCCGACCACGACCGTCAGGCCTTTTTCGTCGGCGATCTTGTTCGATTCGAGGAGGGAACGGTAGCCGGGCGCGTCGACGCAGCACGGTTTTTCCATGAAGATGCTCTTCCCCTTTTCGACCGCGTACCGATAGTGGACCGGACGGAACGCCGGCGTGGTGACGATCATCACCTGATCGCAGAGATCGATCACCTTTTTGTAGGCGTCGAATCCGGTAAAGAGGTGGTCATCGTCAACGGCGAAGCGGTCATCTTCGAGCGACTCAAACGCCTCTTTGGCGTTCCGCACGTTCTCTTCGAAGAGGTCGGCCAGCGCGATCACTTTGCAGTTGTCTTTGACCGAGAGGCGGTTCGCCATCACGCCCCGGCCGCGTCCGCCGCAGCCGATCAGCCCGACGGTGATCAGGTCGGTTCCGGCGGCCTGCGCGCCGCGCGCCACAGAGAGCGCCGCCGCGGCGGCGCCGAGTTTTCCGGTCGATTCAAGGAATGCACGTCTTTTCATTTGAACCTCAATCTATCGGTCAGCGCAAAGGCTTCCGAAAAGGGGTCCTTTCGGCTTGGGGAGCCTTCGCGAATCTTCTTTCCGCCGGCAGGCCGGTCCAAGCATCGGCTCAGCGGTGAGAAATCCATCGGTTTGACTATTTTAAATAATTTTCACGGTCAAATCAAGGAAAAGCGCGGATTCGCATGAACTCTTTTTAGGAGCCGGGCCGTTTTGCGGCAGCGGATACGGGAGGCTGTCAGCCGGTCGCCGCGGTTTCGGCGTCCGGTGCGTTGTAGAGCGCTTCGAGCATGTAGAGCCCGTGAGCCGGGGCGGTCGGTCCGGCCAGGGCGCGGTCTTTCGACTCGACGATCCGTTTCATGAAAACCGGGTTTTCATAGCCGCGGTGTCTCTGGCCGAACAGAACAAGCGTGCCGACGATGGCGCGGACCATGTTGTAGAGGAAACCGTCCGCCTCGACCTCAATCGAGAGAATCTCGCAGGGCGGCAGGCCGTCGGCGCGGCGGGGCGCCCAGATTTCGGGAACCGCGTGGCGGGCGAAATCAATGGCGTAGACCGTCCGCTCGGTCGACGTGCGGGGCGAACCGGCGGTCTGGAATGCCGCAAAGTCATGTGTCCCGGTCAGGTATTCCGCCGCCGCGCGCATCGGTTCTGTTTCGAATCGTCTTCGCGTGAACCAGACGCGCTCTTTCAAAAACGGCAGAACGGGGCGGGAATCGGAGAGGAGATAACGGTACCGTTTTCGGACAATATCGGCGATCGGATGGAATGAGGAGGGGACCTCGCAAACCGACAGGACGCGGATTTCGTCGGGAAGATTGGCGTTGAGCGCCGGGAGAAGCTTTTCGGTCGGAATCAGGGAGGCTGTGCGGAATGTGGCGACCTGCCGCAGAGCCGAGACACCGGCGTCGGTTCTTCCGCACCCAAGGAGCGTCGCCGATTCGCCGGTGATGCGATGTATAGCGTCTTGAAGTTCTCCCTGAACCGTCCGCACTTCCGGCTGGCTCGGCTGAACCTGCCAGCCGGAAAACGAAAGACCGTCGAAACAGATTTCGAGTTTCAGGGTTCGGAGTTCTTTCGGCGGGTCGGCGGACGGTGCGGGGGACATGACGCCGATTACAGATTCTTCTGAATCCATTCGGCGATCTGAACGGCGTTCGTGGCGGCGCCCTTGCGCAGGTTGTCGCTCACGCACCAGAAGGCGAGTCCGTTCGGATTGGTCAGGTCTTTGCGGATACGCCCGACATAGACTTCGTCGGTGTCGTGGCAGTTGCACGGCATCGGGTAGATCTTTTTCGAAAGGTCGTCCATCACGACGACGCCTTCCATCGAGGCGAAGAGTTCTTTCGCCTTTTCGACGGAGATCGGCTTTTCGGTTTCGACGAGAATGCTTTCGCTGTGGCAGTTCGAGACCGGAACGCGGACGGCCGTCGGGCAGACCATGATCGAGTCGTCGCCGAGCATTTTGCGCGTCTCATAGAGGAGCTTCAGCTCTTCGGACGTGTAGCCGTCGTGCTTTTCGCTGCCGATCTGCGGAATGCAGTTGAATCCGATCGGATAGGGGAATGTTTCGTTTTGGTATTCTTTCCCGTCGAGAGCGGCGCGGGTTCCGTTGATCAGGTCCCGCGTTCCGGCCAGACCGGCGCCGCTGGTCGCCTGGTAGGTGCTGACCACCACGCGTCTGACCCTGCCGTAGTCGTGCAGCGGTTTGAGGGCGACGACCATCTGCGTGGTCGAGCAGTTCGGGCTGGAGACGATTCCCTGATGCTTGCGGATCTCTTCGGCGTTCACTTCGGGAATGACGAGCGGAACCTTCGGATCCATCCGCCAGTAACCGCTTTCGTCGACGACCAGACAGCCGCGTTCGACCGCCCAGGGGACAAAGTCGCGGGCGGTTTCGTCGGGAGTGCTGCCGATCACGAGCTGAACCCCTTCGAAGACTTCCGGTTTGAGTTCTTCGACGACGATCTTTTCGCCGTTGAAGAGGAGCTCTTTGCCGGCACTCCGCGCGGACGCCACGAATTTCATCTTTTTATAGGGGAATTTCCGTTCCTCCATCAGTCTGCGCATAATCGAACCAACGGCGCCGGTTGCGCCGACAACTGCTACGGAATCAAACACGGTTAACTCCTTCAAAAGGGCTCGTGCCGGCGTTCGGTGGGAGGACGGACCGCTCGGCATCAGGTGGGAATGGATATTTTCACTGGGGGGAAACTTTCCCCCCATAAATCATATCTCAAATGACGGCGTCAAAAAGGGGTAGCGGAACGGATTTCATACTGTTTTCAGGGGAAGGATCACCGAAAAAGAGATCGTGCGGAAGCCCCTGCACGCCGTCCCGGGGCGGGCTAGCGGTAATCGAGCTCGTCGACGATCGGCAGGTCCGTAATGGCGTTGATGCCGAGGATTTTCAGGAGCCGGTCTGTGGTGCGGTAAACCGGGGGAGCGTCGGGTGTCTCGCCCGGAACCATTTCGATCAGGTTCCGTTTGAGCAGGGCGTTGAGGACATTTCCCGTCTGCGAACGGACCTGAGCGATTTCGGCGGCGGTGATCGGCTGGCGGTAGGCGATGAGCGCCAGAATATCAATCTGATTCTGTGTCAGTTTGGCGTCGCGCGCCTTGCCGAAAAACCGCTGGCGGACCGGTTCGAACTCGGGACACAGTTCAAGGACCAGTCCCTCCTCTTTTTGAACGACGCGGTAAGGAGCCGCCGTCTTTGTATAGCGGGCGTTCAGTTCCCCGGCCGATTTGAGAATATCCTCGCGCGTGACGTTCCGCATGAGCGACGAGGCCTTTTCGATTGAAAGAGGCTTGTTTTCACGGTTTCCGACGAAGAGCATTGCCTCCAAAATGGAGGTCGGATTGACACAGACCTCCTCCCCCTCGGCCGGTTCGGCCGATTCGGGGACGGCTTCATTTCCGTATTGTTCGCCGAGCGCGAAGAGGGAATCGGCGTCATTCTGCCGGATCAGGTTGTCGAGATCTTCCCGCGTTTCGTCATCGAGTTCCTTCTGAACATATTCGTCGAACGAGAGGGTCTCCTCTTCCGAATCCTCCGGTTCGCTTTCAGGCGGTTCGGCGGGTTCATTTTCCGCCGTACCGGTCACGTCTTTTTCGGGCGCGTCGAAGAAAGAGAGAAAGGAGCGGTTCGGCTTTTCGGTCCGATCCTCGATCGGATCGCGCGTCGGAGGGAGGGGAATTCCTTCGGCGGGCGCCTTTTCCCCGTCGCGGGGGGGGAAGAAAATCGTCTTCCCTGAGAACTGGGCATCCCGCACACGGGAGAGAGGGATCGTCTCGTCGGCTTCATCGCGCCGGAGTTCGTCGTCGTTCATGAGCCCCCCTTAAAACGTTATTTGCCCAGTGTCAGCACAGCGGGAATTGTCGTGATTTTGAGCCCGGGTATCGTTACAAGCCCGTCGGCGTCGGCGGTGACACTCCCGGCGGAACCGGCGAAATCCCATTGGACCGTCTCACCCGGGGCGACCTTAAACTTTTGCAGGCGGCGGACCGAGACATCGGCGGTCGCTTCGGCCGGAGGCGTGAAGATCGCCGAGCCAAGCTCGTCCGCGTCGGTCAGACGGAGTGCGATTTCGAACTTTTCGGGCGCGTCGTTAAAGACCGTCCAGCGGAAATAGGCGTTTACCTGTCCCGGATCAGCGGCATGTTCGCGGTCGGGCCAGGGGAGGGGAGAATCGGTGTCGGCGCCGGTAAAGACGGGATACGCCTCGTTCTTGCGGATTGAAGTCCAGTCGATTGTGTCGATCAGGTCGTTGACCTTATTGATTTCCGCGTGGCTGTTGGCATGCCCGAAATTTCCCCAGTAGCCGATGATCGCGTACTTCTTTGCCGCCATCCCCTGATAGAGGAGTTCATGTCCCGTTGACCACTGGTCGTTCTGTGCCGAATAATCGATGCAGATCGGCGGGTCGGGAATCCGGACTCCCGGGGGGAGTTCGAACGGCGGCAGGCCGATCCGGTTCGCCGCGTGAAGCACTCCGGCGGGAACGTTCGCTTTGATCGCCGCGAAGATATCGCCGTGACGCAGGCCGAACCCGAGCGTACCGCTGCCTCCCATCGAGTTGCCGCAGAGGTAGATCCGGTTGGTGTCGATCTCATAGTGGGACAGAACCCACGCGATGGTATCGAGAATACGTTTTTCGACCGGCTGAAGCTCAAAACCTCCGTTCCGCCTGTTCGCCGGATCATCGGCGGGAGCCAGGGGATTGACGCCCCCCCACCACCAGTCGTCGTCCTTATGCTCGAGACAGTCCAGATGGAGCGAGTAGAAGCTGTCGGGCATATGGTAAACATCGCAGCCGTCCGGCTTAAACGCCGAATAGAGCGACTCGTCGATGCCGCCCCCCGCCGAGTGGAACATGACGCAGAGCGGATGAGGTCCGAGTCCTTCGGTCGGGTGATAAAGGGCAAAGCAGTCCTCCCGCGGGGAGGAATAGCCCCAGGCGGGCTCAGACGGAGCGGTGAATTTTTCGAGGAGATGCCCGTGAGCGATCTCCGCGGAAACGCGTTTCGGGGTGATCGCGCTTGCCGCGGAGAACGCCGTGAAGAGAAGGAGAAATACAAAGACGGGGAGGAATTTTTTCATAGCGTGCGCCTTTCAGGTTACCGCGCCGAGCGCGGAGCGCGGCGCTTGATCAGAATCCCCAGAATCCTCCCCCGCCGCCTTGCTGCGGCCGGCGGCCGAATCCGAACGGTCCTCCAAGGAACGAGTCGTCTTTGGAGTGATTGACACTGTCGGAATAACGGTTGGCGGTCCATTCCGCTTTCGGGTCGGAAACGTAGGCCTGTTTTGAGTTCTCAAGCGGGGTTTTGTCGTCGAGAGCGACTTCTTCCCCCTTTTCTTGGAGTCCGGCCAGTTCATCGGAGGTCGGCCGGTCGATGATGTAACCGGTATTCATTCCGCGCTGGGTCATGGTGTTGTTCCGGGCGTTGCAGCTGTATTTATCCGCTCCGCCGTGGTCAACCAGGAAACTGAAGTTTCCGCCGCAGTCATACGCGGTATGGTAGGTGATCCGAGGATTGGCGTACCCCTGGTTCATCTGATTATACCCGCCGCGGTATTCGTCGTCACCCCGGTAG
>ONWH01000013.1 GCA_900321495.1 uncultured Planctomycetota bacterium | reverse complement strand
TTTTTTGTGTTCGCGGCGATTTGCCCCGAAACCTCTTTCCCTCCCTTGTTGCGTGCCTTGTACTTGAAGTCGGGCATTGGCTTATTCCGCCGCTTTTTCTTTCGGACGCGGTCCTTTGGCGAGATATTCCCGAACCTCGTCGGGAGTGACCAGACCGTCACTGTCCGCATCAAGCCGGCCGAAAAACGCGGTCGATTCGAGGGAGAGAGTCGGCGAGAATTCGCGCAGCGTCAGCTGGCCGTCCCCGTTAGTGTCGCGGACCAGGAACCAGCGGGGAATTCCGGCGGTTTCGTTCGCCGAGGGGGCAAATTCACGCACCGTTGCCGCCGAGGCGCCGTTTTCACGGGTGAGAACCCCGAACAGTTCCGGTTCCGTTTCGGTGCCGGAGCCCTTATCGGCATCGGCGACGATCTGAGCGAACTCTTCGGGACTGATATCCGCCGGTTTCTGCGCGGGATCGGTTTCTTCCTCGTCGGCAGCGGCTTTCCGGATCGGCGCCGAAAGAGGGCGAATGAGGATCGGTCCGTCGGTTTTCAGAACGGTCTGTGCCGCGCTCAGACGCCGGGGGGGGACCGGATGGGTGATCGTCCGCCCCTTGGCGTAGGCTGCCAGGTGATAGAGAAGCTCGTAATCTTCGAGGATGAAATCCCCGTTCAGATCGAACGACTGCGGGCGGCCGGGCATTGCAGACCACTCGTCACGCTGTAGTTTTCCGTCACGGTTCTTGTCATACTTTTTGAGGATGTGATCGGCGTAACGGCGAATCACCAGCGATGTGTTCGGCACCCCTTCGGCATCGCGCCGGTTCAGCGTGATCGGGTCGAACGTGTCGCCGAGAGCGTCTTCTGCGTAATTTTCGGGGAATTCCGGAACGGAATCTCTCGAATTCTGTGAAAGGTAGGTAATCAGTTCCGCCGTATTTTGCGGGGAATCAGGATCAAATGGAACCGCAACCGAGCCGTTTCCGGCCGCCGAACCGGCCAGTGCGGCTTCGTACGCCTCCTGGATTGCCGCGGCCATTGCCGGACTGAGCCCGTGCACCTGAGTCAGCTGCTCGAGTGCCAGGTCGATTTCGGCCTGGTTGGTGATCATGACCGGGTCGGTTTCGGTCTTTTCAAGTTCGGAAGTGATGATCAGATCCTCGGACGGACTGGGAAGTCCCGGAGGCGGCGGAGCGAGGGGTCTGGGCGTGGCGAGGAGGGCGGAGTTGGTCGCGACATCATCCGAGACCTTCGGCAGTGCGGGAGGCTGGGCCGAAACGATCGCGGCGGCCGGGAGCAGCGCGAGGATGCAAACGAAGAATCGGATCGGTTTACTCATACTTTCCTGTCTGAACCCCGCATCAGGCGGGTCTCAAAACCGTGATTTCTTTCCGGCCGATGCCGGGAAACGTCTATACCGATGTTATAGTATACTATATTTAACCAGATTTGGTTTTTTACGTCAATTTGGGAGAAAGAGCGAAAGAGGGGGAGTTTCCGCTTGAATTTTCTCCTTCACTCCTTAAAATCGGGATAACGCGTTCTCCGCCGCGGTGTGATGATTTCTTCCGTCCGCGGGGGGGCAGATCCCTTGAAAGAGGAATAAAGAGTCTATGGCGATCCGTTATTTTGAGAAGGAACCAGAGTCGGCAACCCTCAATCCGGTCCAAATGAGCATTGCGCGTGAGGCGCTTGATTCGGACGGACGCCTGACCGCCGTCCTGAACCAGCTCGGCGTGAAGACCGAAGAGGATGCTCTTTTTCTGCTCGCCCGGAAACTGGGGATTCCGATGGCCGACCTGGCGAAATCGGAGATACCGGACGAGGTCCTGGACGGGTTTCCGGTCAAGGCGGTTCATCAGTACGGGATTTTTCCGATCGGCCGCGACGGGGACGGTTCCCTTTTGATCGCAACCTGCAATCCGTTCCGGCTCGAACCGATCGACGCGCTGGCCGCATCGCTCCACCAGCCGACCCTGCCGGTCGTCGTCCTGCCGGGGGAACTGGCGAAACTGATCAAGAACCGTCTGGGTGTCGGTGCCGAAACGGTCGACGGGCTCCTGGCGCAGGCTGACGATGAGGACGGCGTTCAGGTTCTCGACGATATCGACGTCGACCAGTCGCCCGAAGCGACGATGGCGCAGGAGGCGACAGTAGTACGTCTGGTCAACGAGATTCTGACCGAGGCGGTCGAATCGGGAACGAGTGACATCCACATCGAAGCGCAGGAATCGGGAATGAAGATCCGGTACCGGATTGACGGGGTACTCCAGACCCAGCCGATGCCCCCGGAGATCAACCGATTCCAGTCAGCGATCGTCAGCCGCCTGAAGATCATGGCGCGTCTGAACATTGCCGAGAAACGGATTCCGCAGGACGGACGTATTAAGATCCGCGTTGCCGAACGCGCGGTCGATATCCGTCTTTCGATCATTCCGATGCTTCATGGGGAAGGGATCGTCATGCGTATCCTCGATAAGGACCGGATGAACTTTACCCTGCGCGGAATTGGGATGGATACCGACATTTACGAGATGTTCGGACAGCTGATCAAACTGCCGCACGGGATCATCCTGGTGACCGGACCGACGGGAAGCGGGAAGACGACGACTCTTTACAGCGCACTGAATGAAATCAAAAGCGACGATACGAAGATCATCACGACCGAAGACCCGATCGAATACCAGCTTGACGGGATCAATCAGATCCAGGTGAACACGAAAGTCGGACTGACGTTCGCCGCCAGTCTCCGCGCGATTCTGCGTCATGACCCCGATGTGGTGCTGGTCGGTGAAATCCGCGACTTTGAGACTGCCGAGAACGCGATCCAGGCGTCTCTGACAGGCCACCTGGTTTTCAGTACCCTTCACACCAACGATGCCGCCGGGGCGTATACCCGTATGATCGATATGGGAATCGAGCCGTTTTTGGTTTCAACGACGGTCGAAGGCATCATGGCCCAGCGTCTGGTTCGCCGTCTCTGCCCTCATTGCAAGGAGCCTTACATCCCGACTCCCGACGAGGTTCCGAGCGACTTTCCGTTCGACCGGCTCCTTGATTCGAAAGAGAAAATCTTCAGGCCGGCCGGATGCCGCCAGTGCCGGCAGACGGGGTATGCCGGCCGAGCCGCGCTCTATGAGCTGCTGATTCCGAACGACGATATCCGCCGGCTCGCCGGTCAGAAGGCCCCGTCGAATGAAATTAAGAAGATCGCCCGGGC
>ONWH01000068.1 GCA_900321495.1 uncultured Planctomycetota bacterium | reverse complement strand
ACCGAGCTTCCGGCCGATCGGAGTCAGGCGGCGGTCGGCGTTGTCCTGCCGGAGGAGAAGACGGTACTCGGCACGGGACGTGAACATCCGGTACGGCTCGTCGACCCCGCGGGTCACCAAATCGTCGATCATCACACCGATATACGCCTCGTCGCGCCCGAGAATGAGGGCGTCTTCCCGGCCCGCCGCCTTGAGCGCGGCGTTCGTCCCGGCAACGAGCCCCTGCGCGCCCGCCTCCTCGTAGCCGGTGGTGCCGTTAAGCTGTCCGGAAACGAAGAGCCCTGAAATCCGTTTCGTCTCGAACGTCACTTTCAGCTGGTCCGGGGGAAGGTAGTCGTACTCGATCGCGTAGGCGTAACGCAGAATCTGCGCGTGTTCCAGCCCGTCGATCATCCGGAGCATTTCGTCCTGAACTTCGCGCGAGAAACTGGTCGACAGGCCGTTGATATAGACCTCGTGGGTCCGGCGGCTTTCCGGTTCCAGGTAGAGCTGATGACGGTCCTTTTCGGCGAACCGGACGACCTTCGTTTCGATCGAAGGGCAGTAACGCGGTCCGGTCGACTCGATCTGCCCGTTAAAGACCGGCGCGTCGCCGAACCGTTCGCGGAGGAACTGATGCAGGCGCGGATTGGTGTAGGTCATCCAGCAGGGGATCTGGTCGATATGTACCGAATCGTTCATAAACGAGAACGGAACAGGATCCGGATCCCCCGGCTGCATTTCGATCCTGTCGTAATCGATCGTTTTGGCGTTGATCCGGGGCGGGGTCCCCGTCTTAAACCGCCTGAGCGTAAAGCCGTGCTTCAAAAGCGAGAGGCTGATCCCGACCGCGGCCGGCTCGCCGATCCGCCCGCCGGGCATCTGTTTCTCTCCGCAATGGAGCCGGCCGCGCATGAACGTACCGCATGCCAGCACCGCACACGGCGCGTGATAGACGCGGTCCGAGGCGCAACGGACACCGGTCACCCGGTCCCCTTCGGTCAGAATCTCTTCGACCGTCTCCTGCCGCAGTTCGAGCCCCGGCGTCTCTTCGAGCAGACGGCGCACCTCGTCCTGATACGCGCGCTTGTCGGCCTGGGCGCGCGGTCCGCGCATCGCCGGACCTTTCCGCGTATTGAGCATCCGGAACTGGATCGCCGTCTCGTCAATCGCCCTGGCCATCAGTCCGCCCAGCGCGTCGATCTCGCGCACAAAATGCCCTTTTCCGACCCCGCCGATCGCGGGATTGCAGCTCATCTGCGCCACGGTATCGATGTTTCCGGTCAAAAGCGCGACCCGGGCGCCCAGACGGGCGGCCGCCGCGGCCGCCTCACACCCGGCATGTCCCGCGCCGACCACCAGAACATCGTACTTCCAGTCCGTCATCTTATGCAGTCTTTCCGGTTCCTCCCGAGAGAGGGAATCACAATTTGCGAAACGCGAAGGCCACGCTCATTACCCTTTTGAGGCCGCGCGGCGCGCGCTGTTGAGCGTGTTGAGCAGAAGCATCGTCACGGTCAGCGGCCCGACCCCGCCGGGAACCGGCGTGATCGCACCGGCGACCTCCTTGACCGCATCGAAATCGACGTCGCCGACCAGCTTGTTTTTAACCGCCGGCTGACCGTCATCGCCGACGACCGTCTTCTCTTTCCGGTTCATTCCGACGTCGATCACCACCGCACCCGGTTTCACCATATCCGTGGTCACGAACTCGGCTTTCCCGATCGCCACGATCAGAATATCGGCGCGGCGGGTCACCTCGGCCAGATCGCGCGTGCGGCTGTGGCAGACCGTCACCGTCGCGTCGGCGGCGATCCCTTTCTGAACCATCAAGAGCGCCATCGGTTTGCCGACGATATCGCTCCGTCCGACGATCACCACTTCTTTCCCGGCCGTTTCGACGTTATAGCGGCGGAGGAGCTCCTGAATCCCGTACGGGGTACACGGCAGGAACCGGGGCCGCCCCTGCGAGATCAGCCCGACGTTTTCCGGATGAAACGCGTCGACATCCTTTTCCGGCGAAATGGCGTCGAGGATCTTTTTCTCGTCGATCCCTTTCGGCAGCGGAAGTTGAACCAGGATCCCGTGCACCGTGGCATCGGCGTTGAGCCTGCCGATGAGCGCCAGAAGCTCTTCGGTTCCGGTCGATTCGGGAAGCCGGACCACATCGCTCTTCATGCCGGCGGCAACGCACGCCGTCTCCTTGTTCCGCACATAGACCTGGGACGCGGGATTTTCGCCGACCAGGATCACGGTCAGGGAAGGCTGCACCTTCGTCTCGGCGGTAAATTCGGCTGTCGCCAGACGAATTTCTTCACGAATCGTTTCGGCAAGTTTCTTGCCGTCGAGCAGGGTCGCTGTCATTCTGTTCCTTCTTTCTCTTTT
>ONWH01000287.1 GCA_900321495.1 uncultured Planctomycetota bacterium | reverse complement strand
GGCTGGAAAACGTAACAAGAAAAAGGCCGAAACGGTCTATCTCGTCTGTGAAGAAACCGGCGATTACAACTACATCGTCCGCCGGAAGCCGGGTGGCGAGAAGCTGAAGCTCAGCAAATACTCCCCCCGTCTGCGCAAGCACACGCTCCACGTCGAAAAGAAAAAGTAGTCAATCGGTCCGCGGCGTCCGGCCGCGGTCTCTGTTTCAGCCTGCACGATCAGCCGTGCGTTCCGGAACCGGTTCGTACGGCTGGTCGGTTTGTCTGTGTGGCAGTCTCTGCCGCGGACGGCTGATGCCTATCCGATACACACGGTTTCTTTCCGGGGAAGCGAAGCATGCCTGCCAGAAAACCTAAGGGGAACAAGATCTGGATTTCGCGTCCCTATGACTCCGGTCACGTTGGGCGTCTTGCGCAGGCCGCCGGGGTTTCCCCGATCGTGGCTCAGCTTTTTTTCGCCCGAGGGATCGATAACCCCGCCGAGATCAAAGCGTTTCTCGCTCCGGCAAGTCTTACGCGCGGCCTCCACGCGCCGGAAACACTTCCCGGCTGTCTCGACGCGGCCAACGTCATACTGGATGCGATACGTTCCGATCAGAAGATCACCGTCTACGGCGACTACGACGTTGACGGCATGACGGCCACCGCCATTTTGGTCCAGGCGATCGAAATTGTCGGCGGCCGGGTCTCTTATTTTGTTCCGAACCGTCTCGACGAAGGTTACGGACTGAGCCGCGAGTCTCTCGATCGGCTCAAGGCCGACGGCACGGAGCTGATTGTCACGGTCGACTGCGGTATCACCAGCATCGAAGAGGCGGAGTACGCCAAAAGCATCGGGATCCGAATCATCGTAACCGATCACCACACACCGACCACCGAGCCGGAAAGCGACGAGCTCATTCTTCCCGATGTCGAGGCGATCGTTCACCCGCGGCTCGACAAATCAGGCCGCAAGGATTCCCCTTGGCCCGATCTCTGCGGCGCGGCGGTTGCGCTGAAACTCGCCTGGGCGCTCGGCACAACCGCCGAAGGGAAGAGCCAGGTCAGCGACCGGATGCGGATGTTCCTGGTCCGCGCCATCGGCCTGGCGGCGCTCGGCACGATCGCCGACGTCGTCCCCCTGCTCGACGAAAACCGCACTCTTGTCCGTTTCGCGCTCGGCAAAAGCCTGCAGGAACACCTTCCGCTCGGTTTGGAATACCTCATAGAAGTCGCCGGACTGAACCTCTATCACAAGAATATCACCAGCGAAGACATCGGTTTTTCGATTGCCCCGCGGCTGAACGCCGCCGGACGCGAAGTCCTTCGCCGCGAATCGTTCACCGACGAGACCGACGCCAAGAACTGGGAAATGGCCAAATCCCTCTTCAGCAATCCCGACCGTCTTGCCGCGGCGGGGCAGATGGGACTGGCGAGTCTGGGGGTTGAGCTCCTGATCACCGACCGTCCCGACCGCGCCCGCGAACTGGCCCCCTTTATCAACAACCTGAACGAGACGCGCCAGAAACTCGAACGGCGGATCATGTCCGACGCGCTCCGTCTGATCGAACAGGACTATCAGGATTCCCCGGCGTTCGTCCTGGCAAGCCGCGACTGGCATCCCGGGGTGATCGGAATCGTCGCCGGCCGGATCGCCGAAAAGTTTCACCGTCCGGCGGTCATGATCGCTCTCCGTTCAAACGACGCCGGAACCGGTTCCGGCCGGGGAATTCCCGATTCCGAATTCAGCCTCTACAACGCGTTTGAGCACTGCCGCGAATACCTTGAGCGTTTCGGCGGCCATGCGGCGGCCGCGGGCCTGGGGATCCGCGAAGAGAATATCGCGCCGTTCCGTGAAATGTTCTGCGACTACGTCGCGGAAAATCTGAAAGACCAGTCGCACACGCCGAAAATCAAGGTTGACGGCGAGTTCCCGCTCGCCGCCTTCAACCAGCAGACAGTCGCCGAAATTGACCGGATGTCGCCGTTTGGGGAAGGGAACCCCCGTCCGGTCTTCGTCACATACGGCGTTTCGCTCGTCGGAACCGCACGGCGGGTCGGCGCCAAGATGCGGATCAAGTCGGGCGACGGCGACCCGAAAAAAGACGAATACGTCGGCCGGACCTTCTCGGCAAGGTTCCGGCAGCACCGGGACGAGCGGCGTGCGATCGCCTTCGGCCAGGGGGACTGGGTTGACCAGATGAACGAGCTGACCGAAGCGAACCGGAACGTCACCTTCGACATTGCGTTCCATGTGACATACAACGACTACTGCAACCAGGTCGAACTGCGGATTCTCGACTGGCGCATCTCCCAGCCGAAAGGGGCGTAGCCGGAGAAGACTGCCGGTCGGTCATTCCTTAAAACAGAATACGGAAAGGGGCATGCGGCATGACGATTTTGGGTTCTTTCCTGATCATCCTGATCTCGGTCCTTCTGGCGGGACTCCTTCTGCAGATTGTCACACGGATCGTCACCCTTCTGATCGGGACGATTGTCAAGATATTCGGAGGCAAGTTCAACGCCAGGAAATTCAACAGCGGGCTGTTCCGCGGGGTCGTCTGGCTCCTGACCGCCGCGGTCTTCGGGGCGCTTCTTTTCGCCGCGTTCGCCTGTTTCGGGGCTCCCGCCCTGATCGCCGCCGGCGCGGCGGCGGTACTGTTCATTCTCTTTTCCATCCTCAGCCGCTGGTTCCGCTGGGTCTGGAAGCAGAACTGAATCGGGGTTTGAAAAACCGCGCGGGGAGTTCCCGCGCGGCGGCTCAGAATTTCTTTTCCCCGTTATGGATATACATCCTGTCCGCATTCGGTTCAATTTCCCTTTCGACCACGGTTTCGTTCCACTTTTCCGGCGCGATCTCCTCGACCGAAATTGAGATCGCCTCCTGCGGACAGCCCCAGTTTTCCAGCAGAATCTGATTGATCTTTTCGACGACCTTCTTTTTTGTCTCGGCGTCTTTGGGATACCCCTTGATCGCGATATAAGGCATCTTCTCCTCCTTTTCGGAATTGATTCGTGTCAGCGTACTCCGGGAAACGGCAGTCCCCCCGGCAATGGAGGATTTCCGCCGGTTCGGGCTATGATACCACCGGAGGCTCGTCAGCGGAAGGACCGCCGGATTAATGCTCCGGCATTTTCAAATCTCCCTTCTCACCCACGGCCAGCAGATCGAAAGCAGACAGCACCCCGAAATTTTCCGCGGGAGAAAACGCAATGGCGCGCTCCCGTCCGGAGAAGACGAAAGGCGCGCCGCATCTTGAAATTCCGAAAAGCCCCGCCGTTCCCTCCTGATCCGCACCTACACCCGCAGATACTTCCGGGCGTTGTAGAGGAGCCAGAGGATGAAATAGATCACCGCGAAATTGACGCAGACCAGCAGAACCGGGTACCAGCTCCCCAGGCGCGGCTCGAGTCCGAACAGCAGGTCGTGAATGTTGTTGCGGAAAAACCCGTCGTTGAACGCGCCGAAAATGTATGCCAAAAGCGCGTTCACTCCGATCACGGTAAAAAAGCGGAATCCGATCCGGAAGTTCAGCAGGTCACAGATCAGGTAGAACAGCGAAAGAAGGACGAAACTGATCCCGCTGCTCATCAGCGTCATCGAAGGGGTCCAGACACTCTTGATCAGCGGGCAGTAGCCGAAGACGCCGGCCGGCACCCTGCTCCAGAAATAGCCGATTGCGGTCAGAGCCGCGCCGATCAGAAAGAGCTGCACAAAGACACCCGCGGTCGGAGATGCCGTTTTTGTCTCGGTAGGAACCGTTTCCTCGCCGTTTTCTTCCGCGAGTCTCGCCCGGCGAATGTGAGCGCGGGTGATCGTTCCGGCCAGAACGCCGGTCATCGCCGTGACGATGAACGTCATGCTGGTCAGGATCCAGGTCTGCGTTCCGTCCCCCGCCCAGTGCCCGGCCATCAGTTTATGGTCAACCCACTCGGCCAGCGTATGCTGATAGACGTACGTCCCCCCGCCGACCTCGCCGAACCCGTCGGAGGCGGTGAAGTGGACGAATTTTTCAAGCGCCCAGTAAGCGGTCAGCAGGAACGCGGTGATCCCGATCTGAACGCGCGTACCGAAAAACGTGTAGAAGAGGGCGGCGAAGAGATATCCAACGGCAATCGCCTGAAGTGTGTTGCAGTAGATATGAAGCGATTCGACCTTGAATTCCAGAAGGTTTCCCTGCATGACCGCGCCGATCAGCCACAGGAGAACGAACCGCCGGATCAGGCGGAACCAGAAACGCCAGCCGGCATGCCCCCCTTCCGACTTCTTGTACCGGGCCAGGGCATAGGGAATCGCCGCGCCCGCCGCGAAGAGGAACAGGGGCATGATCTGATCCCAAAGGGTGAACCCGTCCCAGGTGCAGTGTTCCATCTGCGCCAGAAGGGTTTGAAGAAACTTCTTTGATTCAAACTGATTCGCCAGCGGCCCCTGCGCCAGCGCGATGGTCAGCGGACCGAACAGGAGAAAAACGAACATGTCGAATCCGCGCAGGACGTCCAGGGAAAACAGACGCGGTTTCTTCGGAAGGGACGGAGCGTTTTTCTTCTTCGATGACATCAGCGCGATCCTTAAAACTGCCGGGGCTGGCGGGTGTATTGCGGGTTGATTGTGTAGGGGCTCACCAGGATGTAATTGCTCTGCGGCCCCTTTAGATTATCGATATACTTCTGGAAAACAACGGCATTCACCTCTTCCAGCGGGATGATCTTGACCTGGCTCGTCTTGTCTTCCAGGATCTCCTCATCGGTCTCTTTGACGTACTGGGCGATCTCTTCGGCGAGTTCCTTCGGCGCAAAGACCTCTAAGACGTTCGTGTCGACGTTCGGCAGGATCCGGGGAGAAAGACCGCCGGGAAGTTTCATCGACATGAACTTCAGCTGAAAGACATTCAGCACCTGCTGCGCCATCTTGGTAACCGAGGTGTTCCGCACCGGAATCTTCACCGGTCGGGTGATCGGCTGCGGGAAGAGTTCCGCCTTGTCGAGCAGTGCGATCATCGCGCCGGCTTCGTCCCGGTCCGCCTTCTTCCCTTTCACCATGATCGTGTTCATCACGCTGTCCGGCTGGAACGAAAGACGCGGTCCTGAAGAAATCGGCTTGACCGTTACGCCGTTGCGGCTGGTCGCCGCCGGAGCCGCCGAATGCGCGGTCAGCTTATCGGCCATGTAGACGCGCAGACGTGCGATCATCTGATCGACGCTCACGTTCTCCACTTTGTAGACGGAATAGTCGCGGTCTTCCATCACCAGATGTTCTTCGGCCGCCTTGCGGTGCTGACGCGTCAGCGCACGGAGATTCTTCGTTCCGCGGGCCGGCGGAACGGCCCCGCTGTCCGCCGGGGATGCGTCAAAAAAATCAACCGGCTCCTCCTTCGGGTTCCTTTCGAGGATCGCCATCAAACGGTTCTGAAACTCATCGAGCGCGGCGGTGTCGGACGAGGTGATCGTCACGGAATGGTCGGAGTTGAAGACGGCGTAGACCGGGTCGGCCGAAGTGCCCCCCCGGCTGAACTCCGCGTGGGAGGCGAGCAGTACCGCCGCGCCGCGCGCCAGGCGGTTCAAAAGCGAGGCGCCCTCTTTCCCCACGGGCGCGGCGGAACCATCGTTCCCGGAAGGCTGCGGAACCGCCGGAGATTCCCCCGCGCCGTCCGGATTCTCTCTGGTCTGGATCAGGGGCTCCTGCCCCTCGTTGACCACGCGCACGGGATTCGGCAGCCCCCATGAGCGCTGCGCCTCTTCGACCGCCTCACGCAGATCGGTGTCGGAATAGATGGTGCGGAGCGATCCGGACCCCTGAATCGAGGCAGGTGCCGTCCGGACGGACGGCAGGGACGCTCCCGGAGCGGTGGTCCCGCGCACCGGCCGGTCGCGCAGGCTCGTCTCACCCGCTTCGATCAGGAACCGGCGGATCTCTTCCTGTTTCTGTTCGGTCGCGCGGATGTAGAGTTTGTCCGCCGCGATATCGGGCTGAACGTCAACGAAGGTGCCGTCGTTTTCGAGCATCGTTGAAATGATGTTCGCCGCAGTCTCCGGATCGAGTTCATACAGATCGTAGACCGCCAGAACGGTCGGTTCGGGCGCGAGGGCTTCGAGGACGTTTTCGATCGTGCGGTGTTCTTCGGGGAGAGCCAGGACGATCAGTTTCCCGGTTGAGTAGTCGAGCTGCATATCAACCGTACGTCCCTGCCGCTGGAAAATGTTCCGGAGCGTGTAATACGCCAGCGAGTTGCGCAGGGTGTACGTCCTGGGCATCAGCCCCCGGTCGGCAAGTCCGCCGCGCCGAATCTGCGCGATCAGGTCGGCCGCCATGCCGATCTGTTCGGGACTCCCCTGTACCAGCAGGCTCTGGTTCTGGGCGTCGTAGTTGACCTTGAATTCCGGGTCGCTCACGTAGAGCGCGTGCAGGTGCGCGAGGATCGGAGCCGATGAAATCCCCGTAATATTGAACACATGGATTTTCGGCTGGGTCGCCGAGTCGTTCCGTTCGATTTCCCGGATCAGGCCGGCAACCTTCTCCTGATGCACCGCCGACGCGTTGACGGTCAGGGTACGCGAGGGAAGGTCGATGACCGACTGAACCTGGGTCGGATAGAGCGTGCGAATCGCCGTCTGCGCCTGCACCAGGTTCGCCTTGCTCAGATGATAGACACGCGGAACGATCCCGTCGGTCACCTCTTCATTCAGTTTTTTTACCGCCTCGGCAATCCGCGCATGGTCGGCTTCGGCCGCCAGGACATAGACCTGGTTCGGGTCCTTCCCCGGATTCGGTCTGGCGGTCGGCGCGATTTCGGCGATCACCTTGACCGCATCGGCGTAGGTGACGTTCCGAAGCGAATACTTTTCAAGCCGCATATGACGGTTCGGCGCTTCGGCAATCATCTCACCGAGGATTCCGCCGATCTTTTCCTGGTCTTTCGGTTTCGCGTAAATCACAAAGTAGCCCGGGGTCGCCGTCGGCAGAAAAACCGCTTCGGGGCAGACGCGCAGGATGGCGTTGACCGCCGTCGGCTGCGATGCCGCCGGCAGGTCGGCGACGCTGTACGCCTTGGCGTTCGGCTGGACCCCTTCGTCCTGCGGCACGTCAATCTCTTCGAGCGACGCGGCGATCTTCTGCTGTACCGGTTCGGAAGCTTCGGCCAGCAGGTCGCCGTGCGATTCGGGATAGATCACCGCTTCGGCCGGATAGGCGCGGGCCAGAAACGCCGCGGCGTCGGCGAAACGGATATGTTTGAGGGAATAGCGGCGGATCACCGGTTCGGGATACGCTTCGGCGAAGGTGCCGAAATACTTTTCGGCCAGTTCGTGATCGGCGGGCGCTCCCCACATCAGAACGCCTCCCCCCGACAGGGGATAGAGCTGCGCGCCCGGCAGGCTCGGCGCCAGCTGGGTCACCGCCTGCGCCGCGTGTTTGGCGTCGACGCGGTAGACCTTCGGTTCGAGTCCGGCACCGGCGCTCTCGTCGATCGTATCGACCTTCGAGGCGATCCCGCGGATCTTATCCTGGTCTTCCGGCTTGGCGAACACATAAAACTCACCCGGCTGTTTTCCGGGGAAGATCGGCACGCCGGGGAACGAGGCCGCCAGAATCGGCTGGAGGGTGCGGAAACTCATCCGGCTGAGCGTATAGACTTCAAAGACCGGCGCCGATTCGAGCCGTTTCTCTTTCATCGAATCGAAGAACCCGGCGATCTGTTCCTGTTCCGCTTCGGTCGCGACAATCGCAAACTGAAGATAGACCGGATCGGCAACGATCACCGCCTGCGGGAACTGGCGGATCAGCGCGGTGTAGACCGAGGGGAAGAGGGCGGAAGTCATCCCCTCCATGTTGTAATACTTCGCCGAAAGGGCGGCGTCGCCGGTCCGTTTGGCGTCGATTTCGGCCAGCGCCGACTCGACCTGTTTCTGCACGAAGGGAGAGGCCAGGACCGTAACGCGTTTATTCGTCGTATCGGGCGAGATCGACGCGTTCGGCGCGAGCTGCTTCAAAAGGCTGACCGCCTCGGAAACCGGAAGATGGTCAACCGGATAAGAGCGGTACGCCTCTTCCTGATTGGCATTGCAAGTCTCGTCAATGAACTGCTCCATCTCGCGGATCACGCGGGAGGTCCCCCAGAGGATAATCTGGTTCGAATTGGCGGCGCTGTACGCGTACCCCTTCACACGCAGAAACTGCGACGTCAGATAACGGACCACCGTATCGCGCGGAACACGGCACCCTTCGGGAAGAAAGACGCTTTTCATCAGGAAATGGGTTCCGGCGGTTTCCACATCGGAAAGTTCCGAAAGGAACGTTTCGATTGTCTTCTGATCGGCATCGGTCGCAAACGCAATGATCTGGTACGGGTCGGCCGCGGTAAACTGGGCCTCGGGTACGAGTTTCCTCAGTCCGGGTAGTATCTGGTTGGCGATCGGGCTCGAAAGGGGATAAACACCCGAACGCATTTTCGACGCCCCTTCGGTTGCGGCAAGCTGGTCCAAAAGACCCGCGACCTTTTCAAGGTCGTCCGCATCGGCGTAGACCGAAACGGTACGTGTGCGCGGGTCAACCCGGAAGAACGACGCGTTCTCCTTGGCATCAGGCTGATTCGACGGATTCCGTCCTCCCGCGCTCGCCGGCGAAAGGCTCTGCGCCGTCGGAAGAATGTTCCGGAGCATGACTTCAACGGTCTCGGCGTCGACCTCGCCGTACGGCCAGGAACGAAGCTGCCGTTCGGGCACGTTCGACGGAGTATGATGCTGCTCGAAAATTTCGGCGATCAGCTCCTGTTCACGCGCCGTCGCGAAGACGGTCAGCTTCTGTTCGCCGACCAGTCGGTCGGTCCAGTACGCCTCTTCATCATCGTATTCCCAGGGAGAATCGGAACCGACCGATTCGGTATAGACTTCGGACGACGGGAACATCGTCTTGATCAGGCGCTGAAGCATCCGCGCCTCGCCGCCGTTTCGGGCGGAATAGACGACGCATTTCGGTCCCTCGTAGCCGGGGGATTCCGGATCGCTCTCGGCGTTGACCGCGGCGATCTCCTCCGAAATGCGGACATGTTCGTCGAGAGTCGCCCAGATCAGGAGACGGCGTCCCTGGGCATCCGTTTCGATTTTGATGCCGGGATAGACCTTTTCGAGCGTTTTGCGCAGTTCATCGGCATCCATTCCCGAAACCGGATAGGCGACCATCTTCAGGTCGACCGGATTGAACGTCTCGATGATACTCGCCAGACTTTCGGCAATCTTTTCCTGGTCCGCGGCATCGGCGATCACCATCAGCTGGCGGGCGTTTTTATTCACTTCAACAACCGCCGCAGGAGCGATCCGCTTCAGCGAGTCGGTCAGGGAACTGACCGTTTCGGCCGCCGGCTCCCTGTCAAACGCGTAAAACTTCACAAACGGTTCCGCCGGAGCGACGGCGCCCTCAATCTCGCCGATATGCCGGTCGATCGTTTCCAGATCAACCGGTTTGGCGATCACGAGCATCCGCTTGGTTGCCGGCTGCAATACGACCTGGGCGTTCGGGACAAGCTTTTTGAGCGTGTCGGCCATCGCCGGGGTCGGGGTCTTTTCGAAGGCGTAGACCTTGAGCGTCGGTGCGAGCGGGCTCGGCTCGGCGGGGTCGACCAGATCAACGAACGCCAGGAGATCCTCCTTCGGAACCCGCTGCAGATTGACCATCAGGGTGCCGGTCTCGGCTTCGACCGTCGGGGTCAGTTTCGGAAACGCCGTACGGATCAGTGTCGCAAGGGTCTGCGCCGGGAGACGCCGCGGCTCGAGGCGGACGAACCGGTCCGCCTCGGTGACAGGCGATTTCACATCGAGTGTTTCAAGAAAACGGATCGCCCTGTCGACATCTTTCCGCGTGCCGCGGATCAGAAGCCGTGCGCCGCCGGCATCGACGGAAAGGGCCGCGCCGGGAACAATCTCGCGCACCACGGGGATGAGCGAGGCGCCGTCGGCGTATTTCAGATCGTAATAGTCCGCGGTCTTCTGAATCTCTTCGGGAAGCCCCTCGCCGCGGAGCTGATCGAGCATCGTCTTGAACTTCTCGTGCTGGTTCGGGGTCGCCCAGATTCCAAGCGTTTCGTTCTCGTAACCGATCAGGCGGATCTCGCCGTTTTCGTTTTCAAATTCGGGCAGAAGGGCGTCAAACGCGCTCTTGAGCTCTTTTTCCAGAGGATAGGTGGCAAAGAGTTTCTCCTGTATTTCCGGATACTCCTCCTCCAAATGGCGGAGCGTTTCCATGACGCGGTCAAGGACTTCGGACCGGGCCTTGACCTCCATCACGCGCGGGTTGTCGTCACTCCGTTCGATCTCACGGGCGTCGGGCAGTGCGCCGCGGATACGGTCGAGGAACTCGTCCGTAACGCGGTGTTCGAGCAGATAATACCGGGTCTGTTCGAGTTCGGGGAGAGATTCCTCGGCTTCCTTGATGATCCGGATCGCGCCGTCCCGGTCGGCTTCGGAACCGATCAGGGTAAAACGTCTTTCGTCTTCGTTGTACGTTACACTCAGACGGGGGAAGAGCCGGCGGAT
>ONWH01000089.1 GCA_900321495.1 uncultured Planctomycetota bacterium | reverse complement strand
CGTCCGGTCCGTGCAGCGGACGCCGTTTTCGCGGCCTACGAAGCGGGTGATCTGGACGTCGAGTTCGATGCCTTCTGAAAGTGAGTGACAGCGAAGGAAGCCTCGGAGCGGGGCTTCCTCCATTTGAAGCCGGAAACTCCGCTAAAAGACACCCAGATCGTAAAAAACAGCTCCGCCCTTTCGGGAGGAGCTGTTTTTTATGCTCTCGGCTGAACGTGTTTCAGCAGATGCCGTGCGCTTTTTCGTAGGCGGCGATGTCGTCTTCATTCTGAAGGGTCAGCGCGATATCGTCGAGCCCCTGCAGAAGGCGGGTCCGGCGGAAGTCGTCAATATCAAACGGCTGATCCAGTCCGTAATCATCGGTGATTTTCTTCGCTTCCAGATCAACCGTCAGCTTATAACCCTCGTGCGCGGCGGCGCGTTTGAACAGGCCGTCAATCTCCTCTTCGGAGAGACGGACCAGAAGGATCCCGTTCTTGAAGGAGTTGTTGAAGAAGATGTCGGCGAAACTCGAGGCGATCACAACGCGAAAGCCGTAGTCGGCAACCGCCCACGGCGCGTGTTCACGGCTCGAACCGCAGCCGAAGTTGCGCCGGGCCAGAAGGATCGTCGCACCCTTGTATTGCGGGAAGTTCAGTTCGAATTCCGGATTGTCGCTCCCGTCGTCCAGATAGCGCCAGTCGTAGAAGAGGAACTTGCCGAACCCGCTCCGCTCGATTCGTTTGAGAAACTGTTTCGGAACGAGCTGGTCGGTATCGACATCGCTGCGGTCCATCGGAACGACAATTCCGGTATGTTTGGTAAAAGGTTTCATCGGTTGTTTCCTTTATGAAGTGACGACCGCCTGAGCCGGTCTGTTGTTTGTGTCTTTTTCGCCTTTGCGTTTTCAGTTGAACTTCCAGTTACGGACATCGGTGAAGTGGCCCGCCACCGCCGCAGCCGCCGCCATTTCGGGGGAAACCAGGTGGGTCCGGCCCCCCTTCCCCATACGCCCCTCAAAGTTGCGGTTGCTCGTTCCGGCACACCGCTCCTGCGGCTCGATCTTGTCGGGGTTCATCGCCAGGCACATCGAACAGCCCGGTTCACGCCACTGAAATCCGGCTTCGATAAAGATCTTGTCGAGACCCTCTTTTTCGGCGAGCTGTTTGACCACGCCGCTCCCGGGAACCGCCAGCGCGCGGATATTCGGAGCGACTTTGTACCCCTTGAGGACCGCCGCGGCGGCGCGGAAATCCTCCAACCGGCCGTTCGTGCAGGAGCCGATGAAAACGGTATCGGGACGGATCGACTCGATTGGCTGCCCCGCTTCCAGGCCCATATATTCCAGCGCGGCGGCGGCCATTTTCTTTTCGTCGGGATTCTCGAAATCGTCGGGCCCGGGAACAGACGCGGTCACCGAAACTCCCTGCGCGGGATTCGTTCCCCAGGTCACCATCGGGGTCACGTCCGAGGCGTGGAACTTCACAACTTTATCGAACTCGGCGCCCGGATCGGTCGCCAGGGTTTTCCAGTCGGCGACGAGTCTGTCGAATTCCCCGCCGGTCGGAACTCCGGGTTTCCCCTTCAGGAAATCGAACGTGGTCTGATCCGGCGCGATCATGCCGGAACGGGCGCCCATCTCGATCGCCATATTGCAGACGGTCATACGCCCTTCCATCGAAAGGGCCTGAAACGCGCTGCCGGTAAACTCGACGACGTACCCCGCCCCTCCGGCGGTCGTCATTTTGCTGATGATGTAAAGGATGAGATCTTTCGCCGTCACGTGGGGCGCCAGAACACCGTCGCAGTCGATACGCATGGTGCGGCTCTTCTTCTGACGGATCGTCTGAGTGGCGAGAACGTGTTCCACCTCGCTGGTGCCGATCCCGAACGCCAGAGCGCCGAAGGCGCCGTGCGTGGCGGTGTGGCTGTCGCCGCAGACGATCGTCATCCCGGGGCGGGTATACCCCTGTTCCGGCCCGACGACATGAATCACCCCTTGGAGCGGGTCGTGAATATCATAGAGACGGATTCCGAACTCGGCGCAGTTGGCGCGGAGCGTTTCGATCTGTTTGCGCGAGATTTCATCGGTGATCGGCTGACTCCGGTCAGTGGTCGGCACGTTGTGGTCGACAACCGCCATCGTCTTTTCGGGACGGCGGACCTTCCGCCCGGCCAGACGCATCCCCTCAAACGCCTGCGGGCTGGTAACCTCGTGACAGAGCTGCTGGTCAATATAGAGAAGGACATCGCCGTCGGTCTCTTCACGGACAATATGCCGTGCCCAAATTTTGTCGTACATCGTCTGAGGACGCTGAGAATCCATGGTCAGTTTTTCCTTTCTCTGCAAGAGTCTCGCAAGGGGAATACGGCCGGGCCGATCCGGGAGAGGAGAGGCAGGTAAAGCGCGAATCCCCTCCGCCGGTACACTGCACTCCATTATACCGTAACCGTTCCTTTTGAGTATAAGGGGGGAACCGCCGTGGCAGGCGCAGATGAGGGGAAAAGAGGACGTGCCGAAAAAGATGCGTACTGCAAAGACGTTACCGAACGGCCGTTTCAGCCGCCGCAGTGTGCGCATCGGCCAGGAGCTGTTCCGGACGGGGCGCGCCGATCTCTTCTTTCGCCAGAGCGTAGGCGCGGCGCACCTCGGCGCCGCCGAAAAGCTTCTCTTTGAAAAGACGCCACCCGTGGCTCTGAGCGCGTTCCTTCCAGACCCCAGCCCAGCGGCGGAAGAGGGATTCCTGCGCGGTCAGCCGATCGATGCGGTTCAGCGCCGGGAAAAGCTCCGCACTGTATGTCAGAACCGAGTTCGGCTCGAAGAGAACGTCCAGCCCGATCTCATCACACAGAAGCGCCATGTCGGCAAAAGCCATCGGACCGAGCGCCGGCTGGAAGAGTCCCAAGTCAAGAACCGTCCGTCGGCGGAAGAACGCGCCGGAAAGCGTCGGCGCGGCGAGCGAACCGGCCGGGAGCCGGCCGCTGCGCAGGGGGAGAAGAACCCCGTCACGGCTCAGCGCGTAGCCGAACGACGCCAGTTCACGGCCGGACGAGGTGATTTTGCGCGTCTTCGGAATGACCACCGCGGTGTTCTCATCGTCCAGGCGCGCCAGAGCCGGCCGCGCCCAATCTTCGGCGACTTCACATCCGCACAGAAGGGGGCATATGAAGGGAGTATCCGAATTCTGAACCCCAATGTTGATCGCATCGATCAGACCGGTCTGCGGGTCGGCAGAGATGAAGACGACCCCTTCTTCCTGGGTCAGGTCGTAGCAGTTTTCATAACCCGCCGCATTAACCACCAGAATGTCGTCCTCTTCAGGGCGATTTTCCAGGATTGAAACCAGAGTGGCTTCAAACAGATCGGTATCAGTCTCTTCTAACAGCGGTATAATTATCGTGAGCGACGCCACTTCTTTAAGCCTCATCGGAGTCATCCGCCGCCCGGGACCAAATGCCCGGGAAGGGATCGGAAGAACTGGAAAAAACCCTTTTTTACAGGGTCTTCTCACGGTTGCTTAGTTGTTATCGGCAACCCAATTTGCAAAATTCCTGTAAATTCTATCACAATCGGAATAATTTGCCAAATCTTCTTTGGACCGATTCCGCAAACATTTTACGGACTTTTGCGGAGGGGAACCGCGTACGACCCGTCCCGCCGGCCCCTCCTTTTCGGAGAGGGGTTGCCCGCTGTGCCGTTTCGGCCCATAATATTATCCGAAATAGCGGTATACTCTCCCCGAACAGGTCCCATATCCGAAATTATTCGGGAAAGAGGATGGCGCGCTCTTTTTTGTTTTACCCGAATTAACCGAAATAGGGGAAAACAGTTTCATTTAAACCTCTACCGGGGAGAACGGCTCCGATGACCCGCGGTTTTTTTATCACCATCGACGGCGGCGACGGCGCCGGAAAGTCGGTCCAGGCGAAGCGGCTGGAAGAGTCGCTCCGTGCTGACGGAATTCCGGTCCTCCTCTGCCGCGATCCCGGTTCGACCCGCCTCGGGGAAGCGGTCCGCGAGATTCTCCTGGGACGGTCGGAAATCGAAATTTGTCCCCAAAGCGAGATGCTCCTCTTTATGGCGGCACGTGCCGAAATGGTTCATGAAACGATCCTCCCCGCCCTGGAAGAGGACGGCGTGGTTATCGCCGACCGTTTTCTCCTGTCGACCCTCGTCTACCAGGGAATCGCCGGCGGGCTCCCGCTCGATGAGATCATGCGGGTCGGCCAAGTAGCGGTTCGGGGCCGGTTCCCCGATCTGACGATCCTTTTAGACCTTCCCGCCGAGGTCGGGATGGCGCGGATCAGCCGCCCGCTCGACCGGATTGAACAGAAGGGACTCGCGTTCCATAAAAAGGTGGAAGCGGGATACCGCGAGGCGCTCGATTTCCTCGCCGAAAAGAGCGGAACGGTCCCGCTTCTGATCGATGCCGCCGGGGATCCTGACCAGATCGCCTCGGAAATCTACGGCGAGGTCACCCGCAGGCTGCGGGCGGTCGGCTTGGGAAGACGGGAATAATCGGTATTGGATAAAATGAGGCGGATATGTAAAATGAGGGCGGTAAAATT
>ONWH01000011.1 GCA_900321495.1 uncultured Planctomycetota bacterium | reverse complement strand
GCTGGCGCTCGCTCCCCCTGACGCGATCGACTGGCCCGCGGTTCTCGACGGAGCCGATCTCCTCCACCTGACCGGAATCACGCCGGCAATTTCGGCCCGTGCCGCCGACGCCGCCCTTCTGGCGGCGGCCACGGCGCGCCGGATGGGGATTCAGGTTTCCCTCGACTTCAATCTGCGGATGAACCTTTGGAAATACGGCAAACTTCCGATCGAGGTGATTCCGCTCCTCCTGATGTACGCCGACATCTGCATCGCCAACGAAGAACAGATCGCGGTCGCCCTCGGCCTGGAGCTTGAAGGGGGCGCGCAGACCGACGGCGCGCCCGATCCCGGCCGGTTCGCCCGGCTGACCGAAAAGATCGCCGAAATCTACCCGAACATACGCGTCTTCGCCGCCACGCTGCGCGAGACGTTATCCGCCGACCGGAACCGCCTGTCGGCGGCGCTGCGCACGCGCGAAGGGTTTCACACGGCGCGGACTTACGAGATCACCGGCATCGTCGACCGGATCGGCGCCGGCGACGCGTTCGATGCCGGCCTGATCTACGGTCTGGCCCACTTCGGCACTCCCGCCGAAGCGCTCGAGTTCGCGACGGCCGCGGCGGTTCTGAAACACTCCGTTCCGGGCGACGTGAACCTCTGTTCCGTCGGCGAGATCAGCGCCCTGGCGTTCGGCGGCGCCGACGGCCGGATCAAACGGTAATCTCTCTCACCCCCAGCCGCGTCCGATGCCTCCCCTTCCCCAACCGACCCCCGAAGAACTGGCCTTTCTGCGGCGCCGCGCCGAAGACGGGGACCGCGCGTCCCAGGCGAGGCTCGGCTACATCCACTCGAAAGGACTCGGCACTCCCCGCGATCCGGCCGCGGCACGCTACTGGTTCCGCAGGGCGGCCGAGCAGGGGGAGAGTTCCGCACAATACAATCTGGCGATCTCTCTCTACTACGGAACCGGGGGCGGCATCGACCGGCGCGAGGCAACCGTCTGGTTCCGGAAAGCCGCGGCGCAGGGGCTTCCCGCGGCCCGGAAGATACTCGAATCGAACTACGCCACCGTCACCTGCGACCAGATCGAACCGGGCGGCTATCTCATAAGGGATCCCGGCCCGATCGGTCCCGGCGCCCTCCCCCCGGTAAACGTCTCGGTCGCCGCACCGCGGCAGACAGCCTACACCATGACGCGCGGCGTCAGCAGCCAGTCGCTCCTGGCGGCGGCCCGCGAGGGGGACGTCGGCGCACAGTTCCTCCTCAGCGCCCGCCTGCGTGCCGGCGAGGGAGTGCCGCGCGACCTGAAACAGGGAGTCTATTGGCTCATCCGGGCCGCCGAAGGAGGACACGCCGAAGCCCAGCGAATCTACGCGCGGGGGCTCTATTTCGGCGAGCAGGTCCCGCGTGACGAAGCCGAAGCCGTCTACTGGTTCTGCTGTTCCGCCGAAGGCGGCGATCCGGAATCTCCCCTGATCCTGGCGAGAATCTACAAAGAGGGAATCATCGTCCGCAAAAATCCCGCCGAAACGCTCCGCTGGCTCCGTCTCGCCTCCCGGCGGGGATCGAGTTACGCCGAGTTTTTCATCGGCTGTCAGTACGAGGCGGGCGAAGGCGTCCCCAAAGACATAAGCCGCGCGTTTACGCACTACGCCCTGGCGGCGGACCGGGGCCTGATCCCGGCACAGACCCGCGCGGGAATCTGCTGCTACGCCGGTTACGGCACCGCGCAGGATTACGTCCGCGCGATTGATTATCTGACTCCCGCGGCCGAAGGGGGGGACCGGGACGCGCAATACTACCTGGGACTCTGCTATCTGGTCGGGGAAGGAGTTCCCGCCGACAGCGAAAAGGCCGCGCACTACTTCCGGCAGGCGGCGGTGCGCGGACATCAGGACGCCCGCGACAAGCTCCTCCTTTCGTATACCGAGGGACCGGTCGTCAAGATTCCGAAAAACATCCTTTACCCCGAAGAATAGCCGTCTTTCGGAACCGGCGGAAAGTTTTCCGTTTGCCGAAAAAGTTTCGGATTTTAAGGTTTTTCTGATTGAACCGGTCGGCAAAAAAAGTATAATATCCGTCATGTCGGGGAGTCCGCGGGGGCACCCGTTTCGGTCCGTCGGATCGAGTTGTTGTTACAGCCCATAACTCTTTCAAAGGGATTTGAGCACAAAAATGATCGAACCTGTTACTGTCAATCTCGTCGGCCTTGCCCGTGATCTGAACCTCCCGTCCGAATCGGTCGCGGCGGTCGTCGATCTTCTCAACGGTGAGAACCCAATTCCGTTTATTGCCCGCTACCGGAAAGACGTGACGGGGAACATGAACGAGGATCAGATCCGCGCAATCGCCGCCCGTTACACAGAACAGAAGCTCTTCGCCCAGCGGAAGGCGGCCATGCTCCGCTCACTCGAAAGCAGCGGGCGGCTCAACCCCGAGATTGAAAAGAAGATCCGCAGCGCGCGCAACGCCCGCCGTCTGACCGATCTCTACACCCCCTACAAGCAGCCGAAGCAGTCGCTGGCCGCCGCCGCGCGCGAGAAGGGCCTGCAGCCGCTGGCCGACGCCATCCTTTCGGGCGAAGCCGCCGATCTTGAAACCGCGGCCGCCGCGTATATCAACGCCGAAAAGGGCGTTGCCGCAGCCGACGAAGCGCTCCGGGGCGCGGGGCACATCATCAGCGAAGGGTACAGTCTCGCGGCGGAACTCCGTCAGAAGGCGCGCGAAATCTTCGAACGCACCGGAAAGATCTCCTCGCAGAAGACCGAAGAGAAAAAGCCGGCCGAAACGCCAGCCGAAGAGCCCAAACCGCAGGCCGCGTCCGCCGCCGAACCGGAAGCGTCCGAAACGCCCGCCGAAGCGCCCGCGGCCGAGACACCTGCGGCTGAAGCACCCGCCCAGGCCGTGCCCGCCGAAGCACCCGCAGAAACACCCGCCGGGGCACCCGCGACTGAAACGGCCGCCCAGGCCGCGGATGCCGGGGCCGCCCCCGCCAAAAAGTCCGCCAAAACGAAATCCGCTCAGGCGAAAAAGAACCGCAAAGAAAAGAAAAAGCAGGCCGAGGCCGAAAAGCGCCGTCTGCGCGACGAAAAGCTGTATAGCGACTACTTCGATTTTTCGGCCGATCTGCGCACATGTCCCGCGTATCGGATCCTGGCGCTCAACCGCGGCCTGAACGAACGCCGTCTGAAGGTCAAGCTTTCGGCCGATACCGACGAAATCAAAAAAGAGGGGAAAGCCGCGCTCATCCCCGCCGGTCATCCGAACAGCGCCTTCCTGGAAACATGCCTCAACGACGCGCTCGACCGGCTCCTCATCCCGCAGATCGAACGCGAGGTCCGCCGCGAAGCGGTCGAAAGCGCCAAGAAGCAGGCGGTCCAGGTCTACGCCAGGAACACGCGGAACCTTCTGCTCCAAAAGCCTCTCTTCCGCCGCCGCGTCCTGGCGGTCGCTCCCGGTTTCCGGTTCGGCTGCAAACTCGCCGCCCTCGACGAATTCGGCAACTTCCTGGCGAGCGAATCGGTCTTCATCACCGGCAGCGCCGAACGGAAGCGCCGCTCCGCCGACAAAATCGCCGCGCTTATCGAGCAATACAAACTGACGGTCATCGCCATCGGCAACGGAACCGGATGCCGTGAAGCCGAAGACCTGATCGCCGCGACGCTCGCCGAGAGATTCCCGGACACCGACATCGCCTACACCATCGTCAACGAAGCGGGGGCGAGCGCCTATTCGGTCAGCCCCGCCTCGGCGCAGGAGTTTCCGGGGCAGGACGCGCTGATCCGCTGCGCGATCTCGATCGGCCGGCGTCTGCAGGACCCGCTCAACGAGCTGGTCAAAATCGAACCGGCGAATATGGGCGTCGGCATCTACCAGCACGACATGAAACCGAAGGACCTCAAAGAGTCCCTTACCGAAGTCGTCGAATCGGCGGTCAACTACGTCGGGGTCGACCTGAACACCGCCACCAGCGCGATTCTCCGCTACGTGGCGGGCCTGAACCAGCTCACCGCCAAACGGATCGCCGACTACCGCCGTCAGAACGGCCCGTTCCGTTCGCGGCGCGAGCTGATGAACGTGCCCGGGTTCGGCACGGCGGCGTTCACCCACTCGGCGGGGTTCCTCAAAATCCGTGACGGGATCGAACCGCTCGACGCCACCTGGATCCACCCCGAAAGCTACGAGCTGGCCGAAAAGATACTCGAAAAGATCGGTTTCAGCAAAGACGATCTTCGCAACAGCGTCAAGCAGGCCGAACTGACCGCCAAACTCGATCAGCTCGACCCGAAGGCCGCCGCCGAAGAGCTCGGTGCCGGCCTGAGCACTGTGACCGACATCTTCGAACAGCTCAAACGGCCCGGCCGCGACCCGCGTGAAGGTCTTCCCGCTCCCATCTTCAAGAAGGGGATCATGAAGATCGAAAACCTGGAACCGGGGATGGAACTGATGGGAACGGTCCTGAACGTCGTCGATTTCGGCGCCTTCGTCGATGTCGGCCTGCACAACCCGGGTCTGATCCATATCAGCCGGATGGGGGAGCGCTACGTCCGTGACGCGCATCAGCGTCTTTCGGTCGGCGACATCGTCAAAGTCTGGGTCGTCGAAACCGATATCGCGCGTGAGCGGATCTCCCTGTCAATGCTCGCGCCGGGCCAGACGCGCCGCGCTCCCTCGCGCGGCAGACGCGCCCAGCCGCAGGAGGGTGAGCCGGAAGACCGCCCGAAACCGCCCCGCCGCGACCGCCGCCGTCCCCGCGCGGCCGAAGGGAGTTCCGGCGAACCGTCCGCCGAAACACGCGGCGAAAACGCTTCGCGCCGCCCCCCCCGCCGTGAAGGCGCTCCGCGCGACGGTGAAAATGCCGCGCGCCATTCCGAACGCCGCCGGTTCGAAGGCGCCGGTTCGAAGCCTCGCGAACGCCGCGACCGCGGTCCCCGCGAGCCCCGTTCGATGAACTTCGTCTCAAAACTTGAAAAGAAAGAAACCCTTTCCCAGGAAATGCGGGAAGGAAAAGAGCCGCTGCGCAGTTTCAGCGATCTGGCACTTCTCTTTTCCCAGAAAGCCGAAGAAGAAAAGAAATCCCGGAAAGAGAGTACGGAATGAAACTCACTTCCTTTTGCGCGGTCCTGACCGCGATCCTTGTTCTGGCGCTGGCCGCCGCGCAGCACGCCCCGGCACAGGGAAACGGCATGTCGGCCGACAGTTCCGAAACCCCGGTCGGCCCGGTCACCAAAAACCGGCCTCCCGCCCCCACGGGCCACACGGTCAAGAACACCTATCCCGACGGATTCCTGACGATTTCCGAGCCTTCGGTTCTCCGCGAACCGGAAGAGAAAGCCGAGCTTCTCCGTCAGGCGCGGCAGGCCTCCGGCCCGACCTCGTCGAACATCGTCTTCATCGTCGGGGCAATCACCGCGATCGGCCTTTTTCTGGCCGTTGCCTGGATCGACCACGGCTACCGCGCCCGGCTCCAGTCGATCATCTCGCAGAACAACCGCCTCCTGAACGGTGAGGACGTCGACCTGATCGGGGAAGCCCCCGCGGTGGGGATACCGCTCTTTCTCGGCACGCAGGACGCGATCGGCGACCAGTTCGGCGCCGGCCTGAAAGAGTATCTTGACAAAACCGCCGATGACCTGACCGAGCCGGGAGCGACAGCCTAGCATTATGAAGATTGTGGTGATGGGGACCGGCGGATTCGCCGTTCCCTCGTTCAGAAAACTCCTTGACGCCGGTTACGAGGTCCCCCTTTTGGTCACGATGCCAATCCGGACCCGCCGGACCGACCGGATCCCTCTCCCCGAAATCCGCCGCGCCGCCGAACAGTACGGCGTGCCGATCTACGATCCCGACGACATCAACCGCGACGGGGCCGAAACCCTGCGCGGAGTGGGGGCCGATCTGCTGTTCATCTGCGACTACGGCAGGATTCTTTCCCCCGAAATCATCGGCGTCTTTCCGCTCGGCGGGGTGAACCTGCACGGCTCGATCCTGCCGAAATACCGCGGCGCCGCGCCGATCAACCGCGCCATCCTCGCCGGAGAGACGACACTCGGGGTCAGTCTGATCCACATCATCCCCGCCGTCGACGCCGGGCCGGTCATCGCGATTGACTCCTACGAACCGGACCCGAACGATACCGCGCCGGTGATCGAACACCGCCTCGCCGAAATGGGGGGCGACCTCCTTCTGGCGAACCTCGGCATCGTCGCCGGCGGAAAAGACTCGGCGATTCCGCAGGACGATACCCTGGCGTGCAAGGCGCCGAAGATCCGCAAAGAGGAAGGCCGGATCGACTGGCACCTTTCGGTGCGCGAAATCCGCAACCTCTACCGCGGCATGCAGCCGTGGCCGAAAACTTTTTCCGACTGGATCCGAAGCGGCGGCAAACCGCCGGTCCGCCTGATTTTAGGCCCGCTTGAAATCGCCGGAACCGGAGCCGAATCGTTCGCCCCCTGCGGCACGGTAATCAAAGCCGACCGCACGGGAATCCTCGTTCAGGCGGGGGACGGCGTGATCCGGATCGAGGGCGTTCAGCCTTCCGGCAAAAAAGCGATGCTCCCCGGTCCTTTCCTTTCCGGCTACCGGATGAAAGCTGGAGACATTCTCCAATAGCAGCACATCCGTCAGGGGAAATGCGCCCATGCCCACTATCCGTTCTCTGACAGTCATAACCGGCGCGACCGGCGGGATCGGCTCGGCGATCGCCCGCCGTCTGGCCTCGGAAACCGCCGGTCTGCTTCTCCACGGCAATACAAATGCCGCCGCGCTTGCCGGGCTTTCCGAAGAGCTCGGCGCCCGGCCGTACACCGCCGATCTTTCAACCGCAGGCGGGCGCGACGCGCTCTTTTCGGCTTTCGAAGACTGGGCCGAGACCTGTCCGGACGCGAAAAGCGTTTCGTTCGTTTTCGCCGCCGGCGCCGACCTGATGACTCCCGCGATGAAATCGCTCCCGTTCGAGGAACGCGCCCGGCGCACCGCCGAGCTTGACCTCTTCGCGCCGGTCATCCTGGCACGCCGGTTCGCCGACTGGCGCGCGCGCCGCCGGCGCGGCCGCGGCGTCAATGACACGGTCCTCTTTTTCAGCTGGGACGGCGCGTTCCGCGGAATGGAGGGAGAGACGGCGCAGATCTACGCGCTGGCCAAAGGGGGACTGGCCGCTTTCGCGCAGTCGCTTGCCCAGGATCTCGCCGGAAAAGTGCGAGTCCTGACCATATCGCCCGGCTGGATCGCCACCGCCTGGGGAAAGAAGGCGGGCGCCGCGGCCAATCAGCGTGTCAGCCGCGAATCCCTTTCCGGCCGCTGGGGCACTCCCGAAGAGGCCGCCGATCTG
>ONWH01000041.1 GCA_900321495.1 uncultured Planctomycetota bacterium | reverse complement strand
GAGGATTGCCGAAGCGCCGTCGTTGCCGGAGGCGAACAGCTCGAGGAGTTCGTCGCCGAAAAAGAGGGGGTAGGTGTAGAGGAGGCGGATCCAGGGGAACCGGTTCATCCGCCGCAATTCCGCAAGGAGGCGCGCCAGGGAAGGCCTGCCGTAGAGATCGCTGCCCCAGAAGGTTGTCTCCTGCGCGATCAGAACGAGTTCTTTCACCCCTGAACGGGCGAGGACTTCCGCCTCGCTCAGAACCGCTTCGAGCGGTTTGCTCGTAAAGCGGCCGCGGATCGCCGGAATGGCGCAGTAGGAACAGAAACGGTCGCACCCTTCGGCGATTTTGAGATACGCCGTGTGCGGCAGGGTGAGCAGAAGGCGGTTTTCATCGCGAAATGTGTAGCGGCGTTCAGGCGTGTCGCGGAACGGGACCGGTTTTTTTTCCAATCCCTTTTTCTCGGGCCGCCGGACCGGCAAAGCCCGCCGCAGGGGGAAGGTTTCGGAAAGAGCGGCCTCGTCGGCGGGACCGAACCAGGCGTCGACTTCCGGGAACCGCGCGGCAAGCCCGCTCCCCAGGGCGCGGATCAGACAGCCGCAGACCGCGACCGACCTGATTTGCCCGCGGCGCTTGAGCGCCAGGAGCGACTCGAGCGTTTCGAGCGCCTCGTCGCGCGCGCTCTGAATGAACCCGCAGGTGTTGAGAATGACCAGGTCGGCGTGTTCCGGCTCGGGCGTGAACTCCCATCCCTCCTCAATGAACCGGCCGAGGATCGACTCACTGTCGACCAGGTTCTTGGGACATCCGAGAGAAACGATCGATACGCTTTTTGCCATTCGGGTCACTTGATTTCGCACGGGTTTTTGCCTATAACTAAAAGTAATAATATAAGATTTTGTGAATTTGTCCAGACGCAGGAGGAAAAAAATGAAACGAAAAAGTTTTTTTACGGCGCTGTTCGCCCTTGGGTTCGGCCTTCTGACCGCGGTCCTCTGCGGTGACGGACCGGCTTCGATTGACTACTGTCTTTCCCCCTCGGGGGACGATGCCGCCGCCGGGTCGGCGGAATTTCCCCTGGCGACGCTTGCCGGCGCGCGGGACAGGATACGCGCCGATAAGGACGCGGGGCTTACCGGCCCCTGGACGGTACACGTGTTGCCGGGGGTCTACCCGATCGAAGAGCCGATCGTCTTCGAGCCGCGCGACAGCGGGGCCGAAGGAGCGCCGGTCCGCTACATCGGCCGGCCGGGGTCCGATGGGGAACTTCCGGTGATTTCGGGAGGGATCGAGATTACCGGCTGGCGCGACGAAGGGGACGGCGTCTGGTCGGCGGATCTGCCCGACGATCGCGGTGTGCCGCTCTATTTTGAACAGCTTTTTGTCGGGAACCGGCGTGCCGACCGGGCGCGGCAGCCGAACAGCGGGTTTCTGAACGTTGTCTCGGGTTATGATGAAAACCCGGTCGACCGCGAGAAGAAAATCTACCCGAAGACGACGAACCAGTCTCTCACGCTCGAAGAGGGGGCGCTCGATTTCATGAAAGGGACCCCCGCCGAAGAACTCCGTTTCGCGCAGGTGGTCGTCCATCAGCACTGGGATACCTCGACCCGGATCATCCTGGGGTTCGACGCCGAAAAGAGCGAGCTGACCCTGAAAGGGACCCCGCAGCCGCATCACAATAAGTGGCAGTCCGATTCGCTCGCCGAAATTTTCAATGTTCGAAGTGCGTTCGACGCGCCCGGCGAATGGTTTTACGACGGTGCGGCGGGGAAGGTTTTCTACCGCCCGATGCCGGGCGAAACGCTCGAAAACGTGCGTTTCACCGTTCCGCGTCCGGGCCTGATCCGCGCGGTTACGCTGGCGGGCAGTTCGGTGAAACCCGAAGGGGCCGATACGCCCGAGACGCGGTGGGTCGAGAATATCGCGTTCGAAAACCTCGCGTTTTCGTTCTTCGATTCGCCCAGGCGGCAGGGAACGATGGCCGCCGCCGAACTCGACCCGGCGGTGACCGGTCCGCTCGACCGGCCCGGTCCGGCGCAGTTCGACCCGGCGCAGGCGGCGAATTTTCTCGACTCGGTGATCGGCGGGGCGCTGGCCCGGCGCGTTGCGTTCACCGGATGCCGGATCGCGCATGTCGGTGAATACGCGATCCGCCTTTCCAACGTCAACCGGTGCCGCGTTGAACGGAGCGATCTCTTCGATCTGGGCGGAGGCGGGATCACGATCACCGGTTCTGGGGGACCGGAAGAGGACTCTCCCGGAATGTCGAACTACAACGTGATCCGAAACAACCGGATCTGTCAGGGGGGGCGGTGCCATCCCGCGGCGGTCGGCGTTCAGCTTGGGAATTACACGCACGACAACGAAGTGGCGCACAACGAGATTGAAGATTTCTACTATACCGGCGTTTCTGTCGGCTGGACCTGGGGCTATACAGGCGGCAGCGCGTTCCGGAACCGGATCGAGTTCAACCGGATTCACAAGATCGGCCAGGGAGCGCTTGCCGATATGGGGGGCGTCTACACGCTCGGCACGCTTCACGGGACGCGGGTCTGCAATAACGTGATTTACGACGTAAAGTCGAATTCCTACGGCGGCTGGGGACTTTACACCGACGAGGGGTCAGAAGGGGTTCTGATGGAGAACAACCTGGTCTGCAACACGACCGACGGCTCGTTCCATCAGCATTACGGTCGCGGAAACCTGATCCGGAACAATATCTTCATCGACAGCACCCCGTATCAGGTGGTCGCCTCCCGCACCGAACCGCACCGTTCGTTTACGTTCGAGAACAATATCGTCGTCTGGTCGGAGGGGCGGGCGTTCGGGCATCGGTTCGAGCAGGTCGAAAAGCAGGTGCGGGGGAACACATGGTTCTG
>ONWH01000297.1 GCA_900321495.1 uncultured Planctomycetota bacterium | reverse complement strand
GCCGCGCGGCGGTTCGCCGAAACGTGGAAAGGCCGGGGCTACGAAAAGGGAGAGTCGCAGGCGTTCTGGAACACGCTCCTGCGCGATGTTCTGGGTGTTGAGAAGCCCGAGACGTTCATCGAGTACGAAGACCAGGTCATGATGGACAAGTCGACCGGGTTCATCGACGGCTACATCCCCTCGGCCAAGGTTCTGATCGAACAGAAGAGCGCCGACAAAGACCTGGGCAAGCCGGCAAAGCAGTCGGACGGCACTCTTCTGACGCCGTTTCAGCAGGCGAAACGGTACATCGTCGATCTGCCGGTCGACCGCCATCCGCGGTGGGTGATCACGTGCAACTTCCAGGAGTTCCGCATCTACGACATGAACCGGCCGAAAGGGGAGCCGGAAATCCTTTTCCTGAAAGATCTGCCGAAGGAGTATCACCGCCTTTCGTTTCTCACGGATCCTTTGAGCCTCCACCTGCAGAAGGAGATGCAGCTCTCGCTCGAAGCGGGCCAGATCGTCGGCAGGCTCTACGACGCGTTTTCGAAACAGTACCGCAATATCGAAACGAGCGTTCAGGAGCAGAAGAGCCTGAACCGGCTGATCGTGCGGCTCGTCTTCTGCCTTTATGCCGAAGACGCCGGCCTGTTCGCCAAGGATCAGTTTCACCGCTATCTGGCGCGGTTCGACGCGGCGCAGACCCGCGGCGCGCTGATCCGGCTCTTCGAGATTCTCGAAAAGACCGAAGGGGAGCGCGATCCCTATCTCGACCCCGAACTGGCGGCGTTCCCCTACGTCAACGGCGGGCTCTTTACCGGCGAGATCGTCATTCCGCAGATCACCGACGATATCCGCGGACTCCTCCTCAGCGAGGCGAGCGTCGGGTTCGACTGGTCGGGGATCTCGCCGACGATCTTCGGCGCCGTCTTCGAAAGCACGCTGAACCCCGAAACGCGCCGCGGCGGGGGGATGCACTACACGTCGGTCGAGAATATCCACAAGGTGATCGACCCGCTCTTTCTGGACGACCTGCGCGCGGAACTCGCCAAAATCAAAAAGATTCCGGCGGGGGACCTTCAGAAGATTCAAAGCGCGGTCCGCAGGTTCCGAGGCAGGCTTTCCGGCCTGAAATTCCTCGATCCGGCTTCGGGGAGCGGGAACTTTCTGACCGAAACATATCTTTCGCTCCGCCGCCTGGAAAACGAGGCGCTCGAAATTCTCGAAAAGACGCCGAACGCCCAGCCGCTGATCCGGGACGGGTTCAAGTATGTCTCGATCTCCCAGTTTTACGGAATCGAGATCAACGATTTCGCCGTCGCGGTCGCGCAGACCGCCCTCTGGATCGCCGAAAGCCAGATGAACCAGGAGACCGAAAGCATCGTGAAATTCGATCTCGATTCGCTCCCGCTCAAGTCGGCGACGAATATCCGCGAGGGGAACGCGCTTCGGATGAACTGGAACGACGTCGTTCCCGCCGCCGAGCTGGACTACATCATGGGGAACCCGCCGTTTTCCGGTGCGCGGATCATGTCGAAGGAGCAGAAAGACGACCTTTTTGAAGTCTTCGGCAAGAAATGGAAGAACGCCGGAAACCTCGACTATGTGGCGTGCTGGTATAAAAAGGCGGCGGACTATATGGCGGGAACCGGAATCCGCGCGGCGCTTGTCTCGTCGAACAGCATCACGCAGGGAGAACAGCCCGCGATCCTCTGGAAGCCGCTTTTTCATGCGGGGCTTCATATCGATTTCGCCTACCGGACGTTCCGCTGGAACAGCGAATCGAAAGGGATGGCGCACGTCCATTGCGTGATTGTCGGGTTCAGCCTCGCTCCGAATCCGAAACCGAAGATTATTTACAGTTCTGTACACACACACACACACACACACAGGAAAGAAGGGTCAAAAATATCAATGGCTATCTGGTTGACTCAGTTGATGTGTTTGTAGAAAGCCGGTCTGCTCCAGTTTGTGATGCGCCACCAATCGAAATGGGGAACCAGCCTATCGATGACGGCAATTACCTTTTTACAAAAGAGGAAAAGGATCAGTTTGTGAAAGAAGAGCCATTGTCTGCTAATCTGTTTAAAATATGGTACGGTTCTTTTGAGTTTATCAATCAAAAACCACGCTACTGTTTGTGGCTTAGGGATTGTTCTCCTTCTCAACTTAAAGCAATGCCCATGTGTTTAAGCCGAGTAAGTGCAGTTCAGGAGTTTAGGTCTAGGAGTAAGGCATTGTCAACCCAAAAGCTCGCAAAAACGCCTTTGTTTTTTAATCACACATTTATACCACAGTCGAGCTATTTGGTTATTCCCGAAGTTTCATCGGAACGACGAAGGTATATTCCAATTGGTTTTATGAGTCAAGACGCCTTATGTAGTAATCTTGTCAGAGTCGTTCCCAACGCCACCCTCTACCACTTCGGCGTTCTGACCTCTTCCGTTCACATGGCGTGGATGCGTGTGGTTGCGGGGCGGCTTAAGAGTGATTACCGTTATTCTGCTCAAATCGTCTACAACAACTTCCCCTGGCCGGAACCGTCGGAAGAACAGAAGCTGAAGATCGAAGAGACCGCCAAAGCGATTCTCGGCGTGCGCGAAAAATACCCCGACAGCAGTTTCGCCGACCTCTACGACGAGGTGACGATGCCGGCCGACCTGCGCCGCGCGCACGAGGCGAACGACCGGGCGGTGATGAAAGCTTACGGCTGGAAGACGAATCTCTCCGAGCCGGAGATCGTTGCCCGGCTGATGGAGCTTTATCAGGAGCTGACCGCGGGGGACGGGGCGAAATAGACCGCCAGTGCCGTGGCGGAATCGGAAATTCGAAGAGTTCGGCATCGGGAAACCGTCCCTTGACCGGCGGCCGGCCTTCTGTTAAACGGCGATTATTCCTATGAATAATCGCCATTTTTGGTTTTTTTTCATGGGAATAATC
>ONWH01000015.1 GCA_900321495.1 uncultured Planctomycetota bacterium | reverse complement strand
TTCCTGGCGGTCTGGTCGGCGAGCACGTCGATCGCCGACGAAATCGAGGGGAAGACCGCGCTGATGATCCTGGCCAAACCGGTCGGCCGCGCCCGTTTCGTGATCGGCAAATACACGGGCGTGATGATCGCGGTCACGCTCCTCTTCTTCATTCTCGGGTTTTTCTTCATCAACTCGGTCGGCTACAAACTGGTCTACGACGCGCGGGAGCTGGCGCGCGAGGTCCCGACCCAGGCGGAATGTTTCGCGTATATCATCCGGATCGTTCCGGGCCTGGTTCTCGCCTTCTTCGAGACGATCGTCCTGGCGGCGATTTCGGTCGCCATTTCAACCCGCCTCTCCCTCCTGCCGAACCTGACGATCTGCCTGACGCTCTATGCGCTCGGGCATATCGTGCCGATCATCACCGCCTCGAACGCCGCGGCGCAGATGCCCCTGGTCGGCTTTTTCGCCAACCTGATCAGCATTCTGCCGGTTCTCGACCACTTCAATATGGAGACGGCGGTCGCGATGGACCGGACGGTTCCGGCGGCCTATCTCCTCTGGACGGGGCTCTACTCGTTCCTTTTCGCGGTCGCGGCGCTGGTCCTTTCGCTCACCCTCTTCGACGACCGCGACCTGGCGTAAGGCCCGCTCTGAAAGGAGTCCTTCGAAGCAATGTTCATCGGTCCGGTCTTTACCCGCGAAGTCACCATCTCGCCGCGCCGCGCGCGCACCTTCGTCGGCAGGGCGGTCTGCGGAGGGCTTTTTCTCCTTCTGACCGCAACCGCGTGGCTCGTGATGACCGGCGCGCAGCTGATCTCCGACACGGGCGACTTCTCGCGGTTCGGCACGGCCCTCTTCCGGCTGATCGTCCCTTTGCAGCTGATGATGACCCTCTTCTTCGCGGCGCTCCTGGCCGCGGGGGGCGTCTCGCGCGAAAAGGAACGCCGGACGCTCGTCCTGCTCCTGCTGACCCGTATGACCAACAGTGAACTGGTCCTGGGAAAGCTCCTGGCGAGCCTCCTCGAAGTGATCACCTTCGTTTTGATTTCGGTCCCCCTTCTGGTGATTCTGGCCCTCTTCGGCGGGATATCGTATCCGCAGATACTCCGTTCGGCCCTGGTGATCCTTTTCGGCGCGCTCGTCTGCGGGAGCGTCGGCTCGGCAATCGCGCTCCGGCGCGAAAAGACGTTCCAGGCCGTTTCGGTCACCGTCCTTTTCATCGTCCTCTGGCTGGCGGTCTGGCAGCTGGTCGGCGGCGGCTTTTTCGGCACGCGGTTCGGCTCCCTTTCCGCCGAACGCCTCGCCGCCTGGATGAGTCCCTGGCGCGCCGTCTTCGACGCGATGGGGCCCGACGCGCCCGCCGGCGGCGCCTCCCTCATCGGCCGCGCCGCGGCGGTCCTTTCGCCGATCGCCGGTTACCTGACCGTCTCGGCAATTCTGATCGCCGCGGTCAACGCCCTGGCGGTCTGGCGCGTCCGCGTCTGGAACCCGTCGCGGGAAGCGCGGCAGGCGGTTCCGGAAGAGGACACCTGGCGCAAAGCGCCCCGCACCGGGCAGCCGGCGGACGAAAACCCCTACGACAATCTGACCGACAACCTCTTCGCGCTCGAGGCCGAACATCCCGACCTGGCGGCGGAATCGCCGGAACCCCCTTCGGACAAGGTCAGAATCGATCCCGCCCTTTCGGCGGCGGGGGGGAAGGTCCGGCCGGTCTGGGACAACCCGATCCTCTGGCGCGAGATCCGCACCCGCGCCTACGGGCGCCGGAACCTGATCGTCAGCCTGGTCTATCTCCTCCTGGCGGCGATGAGTTTCGTCGCGGTTCATTCCCTTTTCGTCGGCGGCGCCGCGCCGGGCGCCGCGCGTCTGGCCGGTCCGTTGGTTCCCCTCTTTATCCTCTCGTTCCTTCTGGTCAACGCGCAGGCGGTTACCTCGCTGACCAGCGAACGGGACGGTGGGACGTTCCTCCTCCTTCTGGTAAGCGACATCTCGCCGAAAGAGTTCGTCTGGGGGAAGCTCGGCGGGGCGTTCTACAATATGCGCCTGATGGTTGTGATTCCGCTCCTCCTCTGCGCCTACGTCTGGTACCTGGGGGGGATGAGCGCGATGCACGCCTTCTTCCTCTTTACGGGTCTGGCGGTACTCTATTTCTTCTCGGCGATGGTCGGCGTCCATATCGGGATGCAGTACGAAAACACGCGCTCTTCCCTGGCAAGCAGCCTGGGAGTGATCTTCTTCCTCTTCGTCGGAATCGGCACATGCATCTGGATGATGCTGGCGTTCAGCGGCTCGTTCGAGTCGCAGCTCCAGCCGTTTCTGGCGTTCATGCTCGGCGGCGGGGTCGGTCTCTACCTGGCGCTCGGGCTCCGGAACCCGTCCGCGGCGATCGCCCTGGCGTCGTTCGTTCTTCCCCCCGCCACGTTCTACGCGATCACCTGTTTTCTGCTCGGTCAGTACCACTGGGTCTACCTGGCGATGACCGGCGCGTCGCTCTTTACGATCATCGCCATGCTCATTCCGGCGATCGACGAGTTCGACACCGTGACCGGCCGCACAACCGAATAGAAAGGGGGAAAGCGTGGGTTCGCTCTTCGACGCTTCGGAACGTGAAAACCGGATCAAAGCACTCCCCCTGGCGGCGCGGATGCGTCCCGGCACGCTCGACGAGTTCGTCGGGCAGGAGCATTTTCTCGGAGAGGGGAAACTCCTCCGCCGGCTCCTGAAATCGGACCGGCTCGGTTCGGTCATCTTTTACGGCCCTCCCGGCACCGGCAAGACGACCCTGGCGTATATCCTGGCGCGGGAAAGCCGCGCCCTCTTCCGGCAGCTGAGCGCCGTTTCGGACGGCGTCAGGCAGCTGCGCGACGTCCTGGCGCAGGCGAAAGACCTCCTTTCGGCCGAAGGGCGCAAAACGCTCCTTTTCGTCGACGAGATCCACCGGTTCAACAAGGCGCAGCAGGATGTCCTCCTGCCGGAAGTCGAACAGGGTGTGGTCACCCTCATCGGCGCGACGACCGAAAACCCCTTCTTCACGATCAACAACGCCCTGTTGAGCCGGAGCCGTATCTTTCAGTTCGAGCCGCTCAGCGAGGAGCATATCGTCGAGATTCTCCGCCGCGCGGTGAAGAACCGCGAACACGGGCTCGGGAATCTGCCGGTCCGCCTGCACGACGATGCCGCCGCCTACCTGGCCAAGGTCTGCGACGGCGACGCGCGGCGCGCCCTGTCGACTCTGGAAATCGGCGTCCTGTCGAGTCTCGACGATCTGCCGCGCGACGCCGCGGGAAACCCGGCCGGCCGGGTCGAGTTCACCAAAGAGCTCGCCGCCGAATCGATGCAGCGCCGCCTGGTCAGCTACGACCGGGACGGAGACGACCACTACGACACGGTCAGCGCGCTGATCAAGTCGATCCGCGGAAGCGATCCCGACGCGGCGATCTACTGGCTGGCGCGGATGCTCGAGGGGGGGGAAGACGTCCGTTTCCTCGCGCGGCGCCTGGTGATCCTGGCAAGCGAAGACGTCGGCAACGCCGACCCCCGCGCTCTGCCGATGGAGGTCGCCGCGGCGCAGGCGTGCGAAATGGTCGGGCTCCCCGAGTGCCAGCTGAACCTGGCGCAGACGGTCATCTACCTGGCGGTCGCGCCGAAATCGAATTCCGCGACCGTCGCCATCGAAACCGCGCGCGCCGAAATCAGGGAGGGGCGGATTCTGCCGGTCCCCCGTTTTCTGCGCGACGCGCACTACCGCGGCAGCGAACAGTTCGGCCATGTCGGCTATCAGTACGCCCACGACTGCGAAGGGGCGGTCGCCGCCGCCGACTACCTGGGGGTCGACCGCGAATATTACACGCCGACCGGCCGCGGCTTCGAAAAGGAGATGGGGGAGCGTCTTCTGAAAATCAGGGAAATTCTCCGTCAGGCGTCCGGCGGCGCCGCCGCCCCGCCGGAAGACCCCGCCGGCAGCGCCGAATGAACCGCGTCCGCAAGAGAACGAGCCACGCCATGCACCACGAGCCCTATACCGAATCGGACTTCAACCGCCATCCGCTGATGTTCTACTACGAGGTCACGCGGGCGTGCGACCTGGTCTGCAAGCACTGCCGCGCCTCGGCGCAGGAAGATCCGGCGCCCGACGAGCTTTCCGAAGCCGACGCGCTGGCGCTGATCCGCCAGGTGGCGCGTTTCGAGCGGAAACCGACCATCTGCTTCACCGGCGGCGACCCGCTCAAGCGGGCCGACCTGTTCGACCTGATCGCCTGCGCCGCGGAAAACGGAATCACCTCGGCGCTCACGCCGAGCGCGACACCCCTGGCGACCTTCGACGCGTTCCGACGCGCCAAAGAGGCGGGCGTCTCGGCGATCGGCCTGAGCATCGACGGTCCGAACGCGGAAGTCCACGACGCGTTCCGCGGGTTCAGCGGCAGTTTCGCCAAGGCGATGGAGATGCTCGACTACGCGCGGGACCTGGACCTGCCGGTTCAGGTGAACACGTCGGTCACACGCCGCAACGCGGCGCTGATCGACCCGATCGCCGAAATGCTCGAAGGGAAAGGGATCGCGATCTGGTCGGTCTTCTTCCTCGTCCCGGTCGGCCGCGGGGTCGAAGAGGTCCGGATCACGCCGGAAGAATACATCGGGGTCTTTGAAAGGCTCTGGCATCACGCGCAGACCAAATCGTACGCGGTCAAGACGACCGAAGCCCCCCACTACCGCCGTTATGTGCTGGAACGGGGGGGGAATCCGCTGGCTCCGCCCCGCCGCGCCGCGGGGGGTGAAAATATCGGCCGCGGCCGACGCGCCCGCGCGCCGCTGGGCGTGACCGACGGCCGGGGAATCATGTTCTGCGGCCACAACGGCGAGATATTCCCCGCCGGATTCCTGCCGATCGCCTGCGGCCGCTTCCCGCGCGACTCGGTCATCGACATCTATCAGAATCATCCTCTATTCCGTGCGCTCCACGACCCGAACAACTACAAGGGGATCTGCGGAAAGTGCGAATACCGGTTCGTCTGCGGCGGGAGCCGGTCGCGCGCCTACGCCCTGACCGGCGATCCCCTGGCCGCCGAACCAGACTGTGCGTTCGAGTCGTAGGCCGGGCGTCACCTCAAATCACTCCGGCAAAAAACCTCAAATCACTCCGGCAGGACTTGCGGGAGATGCTTTTCGATGCTATGATTTGACTGCAAAAAACAAATGAAGACGATGGACGAAGGACCTGCGGCAGAAACGGACAAGACCGATGAACAGTGAACAATCCTTTGCCGAAGAACTCGCAAACGCCGAGGCGGGGGACCCGCGGGCGCAGTACAACATGGCGTACCGCCTCGCGCAGGGTGTCGGGTGTGAGCCCGACGCCGCCCGCGCGCTCGACTGGCTCACGCGGTCGGCCGAAAACGGCTGTGCCGAGGCGCAGTTCCACCTCGCGTTTCACTACGCCGAAGGGACCGGCGGCGCGCCCGACTACGAAAAGGCCGCCCACTGGTTCCGCGAAGCCGCCGAACAGGGGGACGCCGACGCGCAGTACAACATCGCCGTCTACTACTCCCACGGGCACGGCGTGCCGCAGGACGACCAGCGCGCCGCTTACTGGTTCGAGAAGGCTGCGCGTCAGGGGGACCCCACCGCCGCGCTGATCGTGGGGGACTGCTATGCCGAGGGGGCGGGTGTGACGCAGGACATCAAATGCGCGCTGCACTGGTACGGCGAATCGGCGCGGCAGGGCAACGCGAAGGCGCAGTACAAACTCGGCCTCTGCTACGCCGAGGGGAAAGGAACCGCCCCCGACAATCTGAAGGCGGTCTACTGGCTCACCCGCGCCGCGCAGCAGGGGGACG
>ONWH01000018.1 GCA_900321495.1 uncultured Planctomycetota bacterium | reverse complement strand
GTGACGCCGGAAAACGGCTACGACTTTCTGCGCGCCGACGGTTCCCCGTGCCCGCGCGGCATCTGCAAGATGGAGAACGTCATGCCGCACGAGGCGGCCCGGCTCGCGATGATTTACGCCGCGGCGTGGGAGATTACCGGCGAAAAGGAGTATTACGAACTGTGGCGCGCCAAAATCGGCGGAGCGGCCGCCGGTTCGCTCCATCCGGTGCCCGGTACGGCGACATACGGAGTTCTGCAGATGCAGGATTCGCTCGCCCTGCTCGCCGGGGTGGAGCCGGATCCGGAGATCCGCAGCACGCTCTGCGCCGCCGCGGCCGAGGCGTCGCAGCTCGTCCTGTCGCGGATCGGACGGCTGGAAAACGAGAAGGCGGTCTACGATCTGACCGAACTTGCCCCCGACTGGCGCGAGGCCGGGGGGCTTGTTCCCCCCTACCGGAATGTCTGGTACCACACGCGCGAACGGGGGGAGATTCTTCTGACCCTGCTGAAAGACCCGAACGGGACATTTCCGCCCGAAGCGGAAGCGTTTCTCCGTTCTTCGCTTGACCTGGTCGATTTTCAGCGGAATTCCAGCTGCGGCGTCTATTCCCTTCTGGCGGCCTGGTGGATGTATCAGGCGCGGCGGTCCGCCGAGTAGTTCTCCCGGTTCCCTTCGGCGGAGCCGGAAGGGCGCGGGAGTCATTTCCCGGCGTTTTCGAAATACCGCGCGATGTAGTCGTCGACCGTTTTGAAGTAGACTTCCATCCGGTCCAGGTCGTCGGCGTGAAAGAGCCGGTGCCCGGAATGGGGAAACTCGATGTAGTCGTGCGGAACGTTATACTCTTCGAGCTTTTCGAGAAGCGGGAATTTCTGCGCCGGGGGGACGCGGAAATCTTTCGGTCCGTAGGCGAGAACGGTCGGGACGGTGTTCGCCGTAACCATCGCCGCGGGCGATACCGCGTCGACCGCCTCCCGGAACGCCTCGGTTCCGACGTCGTCGGCGGTGAACTTCTTTCCGGTCAGCAGGCTGATGAAGGCGGCCTGTCTCCTTTTGCTCTTTCTTCCCCACAGCTCCGGCTCGAACGAGGCGGGGCCGGACTGCTGAAAGACGAATTTCACCGGAACCGCCGCGGCGCCGGGGTTTTTATACGCGCCGACAAGTGCCGCGTATCCGCCCGCCGAAAAGCCGGTGAACGCCATTTCGGTAATGTTGTAGCCGTGTTCGGCGCAGTAGGCTTTAACGGCGTGCGTCGAGGCGATGATTTCGTCGTAGAGCGAGAAAAGGGTCGCCGACCCCCGGCCGGAATAGAGCGTGTAATTGATCGAAGCGGCGACGATCCCCTTCGACGCGTAATAGGGGCAGATGTGCCTCCCCTCCCGCTTGTCCCCGTGGGTGAAACTGCCGCCGTGTATGTAGAGGATCAGGGAATAGTTCCGCGACGGGTCGGGCGGCTGCGGAAGATAGAGGTCGAAGCGCGTGGACTTTTTCCCGTCCGAATCGATGTCGCGGACCACCTGCCAGCGGGCCGGGTCTTTCGGAACCTCGACGCACCGGAACGAGCGGTCGATCTTCCAGCAGAACACCCATACGCACACGCCGGTGATCACCGCCGCGGCCGCCGCCAGAACAAGAACGGCGCGGCCGATTTTTCTGAGTCGCTGTCTCATCTTCTTTCACCCTGCAAACGGACTGCCGTCCGGCGTCATTTTTCGCGGACGTTCTTTTCGAAGTAACGGCGCAGGAGAAGCTCCCGGTCGGTCGGCTCCGCCGCCGGGGCGGCGGCGTTCCTGTCGGCCGGGTATTCGACGCTCCACAAATCCGATTCGCGGAACGCGTGGTAGGTCCAGTCCCAGCCGTATTCCTCGAAAATCTCGATGGCGTCCTTCAGGTAGTTGTAGGCGCTGTTTTCGGGAGCCCACCGGACCGCGCTGAATTCCCCGACGAAGATCGGCACGTTGTACTTGAGTTGGAACGCGCGGACCTGGGCGACCGCCTGCCGGAGCCGCTCCTTATCCCAGTACTCGCCGTTGATTTCACCCGGATAGACGCACGGCTCGGTGAAATCCTTCATCACGTTCTGGTGCGTGAACGCGAGGGGATCATACTCATGGCAGCTGTAAACGACGTTCGGCAGGTCGAGCGGCTCCAGGTCTTTAAACGCACTGAGAGGAGACGCGTAGTTTGCGGGTTCGTAAACGATCACGGCCTCGGGATCGATTTCGCGGATCTTCCGGGCGGCCCGTTCGGCCAGATCGCGCCAGCTGATGTGATAACCGCCCGCGGACGGAATCCCGTCGACCGGTTCGTTCATCAGGTCGTAGCCCCAGATGACCTTCTCGCCGGCGTAGCGCTTGGCGAGATATTCCCAGATGTCGACGAACATGTTGCTGAACCGTTCGTCGATGAAAATCCTCATGATGTAATCCTCGTTGAATCCGCCCGGTTCGGAATGGAGATCGAGACAGGCCCTGACCCCGTATTTTCGGAGGAGGGGAATCATCTCGTCGAATTTGTCGCACGCCTTGGCGAGGTAATCGAAGAATTCTTCCGATGTCGGGCTGTGGAAGTTCAGCTGCCACCGGACCAGGTTTCCGTTCCACTCCTCGGCGAAGACTTTCAGACTCTCCTCGCCGAAGGTCGCCTGATCGATCATCGCGCCGCGGTAGCGGGGCGGCTCGTCCGCGAAAGAGAAGAAAGCCGGTATGAGAAGAAAGAGGGCGGCCAGAAGCGATTTTCCGATATTCATTGGTTTTCGATCCGGTTCTACCGCGGTTTGCGGTCAGGGGGTTCCGCCGGAGATTGCACACCCGTTCCGGACAGGAGCCGGGGGCGGAATCTCCGGAAACTTCAGGCGAAAGCCTCCGGGCCGGGAAGGCTCGAAAGGCTCAAAACACAGAGTATCAGTTTAACCGACCGCCGCGCCGAATTCAAGGGGTTCGCGGCGGGGCGGACCTTGTCATTTTTCCCTGAGCGTCTATGATATATGGGAGTCAGAGTGAAAAAGGCGTGGCGCGATCCTTCTCTCCCGCGCTCTTTTCGCTTCACCTCATTCAAGGAGCCCCATGGACAAAAACGAACTGCCTGACCCTGAACAACTCCCCCTTTCGGTGCTGATCGTTGACGACGACCCGCAGTTTGCGGAGGCGATGGCCGAAACGCTCAGCGGGATCGACGCCGTCTGCGAGTCTGCCCGCAACCGGAAAGAGGCGGAAAAGACCCTCGGCGGGAAGACGTTCGACGTGGTGATCACCGACCTGATCCTCGAAGGGGAAAAGGAAGGGGGACTGGATATCCTCAGGCATGTGAAAAAGTCCGCTCCCGAGACCGAGGTCATCCTGATGACCACCAACGCCAAGGTTGAGAACGTGGTCAAGGCGATGCAGTCGGGGGCGTACTCCTACCTGACCAAGCCGCCCGAGAGCCTGCAGAGTCTCCGGACGACGGTTCAGCGGGCGGGTGAGAAATCCCGGCTCCGGCGCCAGAACCGCGAGATGCGGGAACGCCTCGACGGCAGTTTCGTCTTCGGCGGGGTGATCGGCTCGTCTCCGGCGATGCTCAATGCGGTCGAACGGCTCAAGCGGATCGCGCCGACCGACGCGTCGGTCCTGATCCTGGGCGAGACGGGCACGGGCAAAGAGCTCTTCGCCCGCGCGATTCACGAGAACTCACCCCGGAAAGACAAAAACTTCGTCGCGCTCAACTGCGCCGCGCTCAGCGAGAGCATCCTCGAAAGCGAGCTGTTCGGCCATGTCAAAGGGGCGTTTACCGACGCCTCGTCGAACCGGGTCGGGAAATTCGAGTACGCCCAGGGGGGGACGGTCTTTCTGGACGAGGTCGGCGACATGCCCCTGTCGATTCAGGTCAAGCTTCTGCGGGTTCTCGAAAGCCGCGAGATCACCCGTGTCGGCTCGAACGAGACGATCAATGTGAACGTCCGGATCATTTCGGCGACGAACCGGAATCTCGAAGAGGCGGTCAAAAACCACACGTTCCGCGAAGACCTCTATTACCGGCTGGGGCAGCCCCTCCGGATACCGTCCCTGCGCGAACGGGCCGAGGACATCCCCATCCTTCTGGACAAGTACCTGCGCGACTTTTCCAAGGAGTACGGCAAGCCGATCGAAGGCGTTTCGCAGAGCGCGCGGGAGAAGCTCCTCTCCTACGAATGGCCGGGGAACGTCCGGGAACTCCGGCGCGACGCCGAAAGCATGGTTCTCAACGACCTGGACGGCGTGATCGACGACGACGACCTTCCGGAAGATATTCCGGGCGCGGTAAAAAGGAATTTCGCCGAGTCCGCTTCGGCGGGCGGTTCGCCGGCAAGTCCGGCTGCGCCGCTTCTCGGACCGGGGACGCCGCTGGTCGCCTCGCTGGTCGGCCGCACGGCCGCCGAGGTCGAGAAGATGCTGATCGAAGAGACGCTCCGCACCTGCGGCGGGAACCGCGCCGAGGCCGCCGAGATGCTCGGCATGAGCGTCCGGTCCCTTTACCGGCGTCTGAACGAATACGAGGAAGCGAAGAAGAAGGAAAACGCCGCGTCCGCCGGCGGCTGATTTTCGTCTTCCGTCCTCTTTCTCCGCGCGGCGCGCCGCATGCCGCGCTTTCGCCCCTGTTTGCCCATTTTCCGAAACGGACTATAATAGCCGCATAGAGGGCAGGGGGGCCGGGAGAGTTCTCTCCCGGCCGTTTTCGTGGAGTTTTCGCCCCTTGAAACTTGCCGGAAAGAGCCTTTCGCGGGCCTTTCCGGGAAAGGATCCCGCCGCCGATGTCCTGTTGCCTGTGCAAACGCCTCAGCACGATGTTGTTCAACCGTATTCACATGAACAACCTCGTCTACAACGTCTGCTGGGAAGATCCCCGGATTGACAAGCAGGCTCTCCGGCTCGGTCCGGAAGACGACCTTCTGGTGATCACCTCGGCGGGGTGCAACGCCCTTTCATACGCGCTGGCCGCACCGCGGTCGGTTCACGCCGTCGACGTCAACTACCGGCAGAACGCCCTTCTGGAACTGAAAATCGCCGGGATCCGGGAACTCGATTTCGAGACGTTCTTTCAGCTCTTCGGCCGGGGGCGTTACAGCGGAGTGACAGCTCTTTACCGCCAGCGGCTCCGCGGCCGCCTTTCTCCTCCGGCACAGAAGTTCTGGGACCGGAAGATCGCCTCCTTCTTCGACGGGAAATACCCGTTTTTCTTCCGCGGGACGAGCGGATTCTTTGCGCGGAAGATGAACGCCTATCTCGACCGGCGCGGCATGAGGGACGACATCCTCCGCCTGATCAACGCGGCCACGGTCGACGAGCAGCGGCAGATCTGGCCGAAGATCAAAAAGCGCCTCTTCTCCCCGATGGTCCGCTTCATGGTCAACCGCGACGCGGTCCTGGCCCTTTTGGGGGTGCCGCGGGCGCAGCGCCGGCAGATCGAACAGACATACGGAGGGCACGTTTCCCGTTTCGCCGAAGAGGCGCTCGACGACGTCTTCGGCCGCCTGCCGATCCGCGACAACTACTTCTGGCGCCTTTACGCGACCGGTTCGTATACCAGGGAGTGCTGTCCCGAATACCTGCAGGAGGACAATTTCTACGCCCTGAAAGACGGTCTGGTCGACCGGATTCATGTCCATACCGATTCGGTTGACGGGTTCCTCCGCCGGTACGACGGGACGATCTCGCGTTTCGTCCTTCTCGACCACATGGACTGGCTCAGCGACTGCCTCTACGGGACGCTCGTGGCGGAATGGAACGCCATCTTCGCCAAGGCGGCCCCTTCGGCCCGCGTGATCTGGCGCAGCGGCGGTCTGGCGGCCGGCTACATCGACTCGGTTCCGGTCACCCGCGCCGGGCGCACCGAAAAGCTCGGCGATCTGCTCCGCTACGAGCGGGACCGCGCCGCCGAGCTCCACAGGGAGGACCGTGTACACACCTACGGAAGTTTTTACATCGCGGATCTGCTCAACGGCTGAGAGGCGCGCAGGCGCGCCCGGGCCGCCCGACCGACTGAAATCATGACATTACTGACCGACCTGAACGTTGTATGGCACCTTGTCTTCCGCCCCCGTGCGGGGAAGGGGCACGCCGATTGGCTCAACCGTTTCTACGAGACGCAGGCCGGCGACTACGACAGCTTCCGCAAGCGCCTTCTGAAAGGGCGCGAACGGCTCTGGGAAGAGCTTCTGGCCGCAGAGCAGTCCCTTTCCGGCGCGGTCTGGGTCGATATGGGGGGCGGAACCGGCTCGAACATGGCGGGGTTCGGCGCCCGCCTTTCGGAGCTGAAAAAGGTCTACATCCTCGACCTGGCCAAACCCCTTCTGAACATCGCCGACGAGCGGATCAAAAAAGCCGGCTGGACGAACGTCGAGACGGTCGAGGCCGACGCCACCGCGTGGGTTCCCCCGGAAGGGAAAGCCGACGTGGTGACCTTCTCCTATTCGCTGACGATGATTCCCGACTGGTTCCGGGCGGTCGACCACGCCCTTTCGATTCTGAAGCCGGGCGGGCTGATCGGGGTCGTCGATTTCTACGTCGCCCGGAAGTTCCCCCATCAGCGGCAGGAGGCGCAGGGGTTCGCCACGCGCAGTTTCTGGCCCGCGTGGTTTTCGTGCGACAATGTCTTTCTTTCCGCGGATCATTACCCCTATCTGGACTACCGGTTTGAGACGGGCCTTTTCGCCGGCGAAAAACTGAAAGTCCCCTATTTCCCCTTCTTCTGGTGGAAGGTGCCGTATTACATCTACATCGGCCGAAAGCCGGCCGGGGGGGCGCCGGACGAATGACCGGGAAACTCCGCTATCTGATCACCGGCGGCGCCGGCTTCGTCGGTTCGCATCTGAGCGCGCGCCTTCTGGACGAGGGGCACGCCGTCACGGTCATCGACGACCTTTCGACCGGCGCGTGGCGGAACATCGCCCCCCTGGAGGGGCGGAGCGGTTTCCGCGCGGTGATCGCCGACATGAACAGCGCCGATCTTCTGGACGCCGAGGTGCCGCAGGCCGACTTCGTCTTTCACCTGGCGAGCGCCGTCGGCGTGCGCCTGGTCGTGGAGCGCCCGGTCGAAACGATCCGCCGGATCGTCGAGCCGACCGAAAGGCTCACCGACATCTGCTCCAAGTACCGCAAGCCGGTTCTTCTGACTTCGACGAGCGAGGTCTACGGCATCTCCGACCGGATTCCGTTCCGTGAAGAGGATCCGGTCGTGATCGGCGCGACGGTCAAGCCGCGCTGGGCCTACGCCTCGGCGAAGATGCTCGACGAGTTCTACCTCCTGGCGCACCACAAGGAGACCGCCCTGCCGGTTTACATCGTCCGTCTCTTCAACACGGTCGGCGCGCGGCAGACGGGGAAATACGGCATGGTCCTCCCCCGCTTCGTGACCGCCGCTCTGGCCGGCGAGCCGCTGGTGGTGCACGGCGACGGCACGCAGATGCGCTGTTTCTGTTCGGTCCTCGACGTGGTCGAAGGGCTGATCCGCGTCTCGCGCACGCCCGGGGCGGCGGGGAAGGTGATGAACCTGGGGTCCGACGACGAAATCGCCATCGGCCGGCTCGCGCGGCGCGTGGTCGAACTGACCGGTTCCTCTTCGCCGATCGTCCTGAAGAGCTACGAAGAGGTCTTCGGACCCGACTTTGAAGACATGCACCGCCGCGTTCCCTCGCTCGAGCGCGCGCGGTCGCTGATCGGCTGGAAGCCGGTCTATACGATTGACGATATCATTCGTCAGGTGATTGACGACAAACGAACAAGCGGAGAACAGACAACATGACGAAGATCGCGATTCTCGGGGCAACAGGCTATACGGCACTCGAACTGATGAAGCTTCTGCTCCGTCATCCCGAAGCGGAGATTGTCGCGCTGACCAGCCGGCAGGAGGACCGTCCGGTCGACCAGGTGCATCCCTCTCTGACCGGCCGGCTTTCGCTGGCGCTCGAAAACCTCTCTCCCGCCGAGGTGGCGCACCGCGCCGACTGCGTTTTCAGCTGCCTGCCCCACACGGCCACGGCGGCGGTCGTGCCGGAGCTTCTGGCCGGCGGCGCGCGGGTGATCGATTTCGGCGCCGACTACCGCTTCAACGACGTCGCGGTCTACGAGAAGTGGTACAACGTGGTTCATCCCGACGCCGAACGGCTTCCGACGGTTCCCTACGGGCTGCCCGAAATTTTCCGCGAAGCGATCAAGGGCGCGCCGCTGGTCGCCAACCCCGGCTGCTATTCGACTTCGGCGATTCTGCCGCTCACCCCGCTGGTCAAGGCGGGCCTGGTTGCGGCGGACGACATCATCATCGACGCCAAAAGCGGCGTGAGCGGCGCGGGCCGGAAACCCTCCCTCAAGAATCTCTATCCCGAATGCAACGAGGCGATTTCGGCGTACGGGGTCGGCACGCACCGCCATACGCCGGAGATCGAGCAGATCATCGGCGACGGGAGCGGGAAGAGCGTGAAGGTCATCTTCACGCCCCACCTGACCCCGATGGACCGCGGGATCCTGACCGTCTGCTACGCGAAGGCCGCGAAAGACGGCATCACGCAGGACGACGTGCTCGACGCGTGGCGCGCGTTCTACAGGGACGAGCCGTTCATTCAGGTGACCGAGGCGCTCCCCTCGACCAAAGACGTGATCTACACAAACCGCTGCCACATGACCGCCCGCATTGTCGGAGGCCGGGTCCTGACGATCTCGGTGATCGACAATCTGATCAAGGGGGCCTCGGGCGCCGCGGTGCAGAACTTCAACATCCTCTTCGGGTATCCCGAAACGACGGCGCTCCTCTGATCGGGCGCCGCCGGACACAGACCCCGATTTTCCGAAAAGAATTTTATGCCGATAGAAAAAGAACTGACCGACAGGATTGACGCGATCCGCACCGGAATCGCCAAGCTGCGCGACTCGCTCGACTACGACGAAAAGATCAGGCTGATTGCCGAGACCGAAAACGAAATGACCGCGCCCGGTTTCTGGGACGACGCCGAAAAGTCGCAGGCGACCGTCTCGCGCCTGAAAGGGTACAAGGCGGTCGTCAAGCCGATCGACGACATCACCGCGGCGCTCGACGAGCTCGACGTGCTGGTCGAGCTGGGGAGCGAAGACGCGTCGCTCGCCGCCGAGATTCCGCCGAAACTCGCCGACGCCGAAAAGCAGATGGAGCGTCTCGAGACCTCGGCGCTCCTGAACGGGCCGTTCGACGTCGGCAACGCGATCGTTTCGATCAACGCGCGCGACGGCGGCACCGACGCGAACGACTGGGCGGAAATGCTCCTGCGTATGTATATCAACTGGTCGCAGAGCTCGGGCTACACGGTGGAAATCCTGGACCGCCAGGACAACGAGGAAGCCGGAATCAACAGCGCCAGCTTCATCATCAAGGGGCCGATGGCCTACGGCTACATGAAGGGGGAGATCGGCACGCACCGGCTGGTCCGGATCTCGCCGTTCAACTCCGAGGCCAAGCGGATGACCAGTTTCGCGGCGGTCGACGTCAACCCCGACGTCGACGACTCGATCAACGTCGAGCTGCGCGACGAGGACATCCGCGAAGACGTCTTCCGGTCGAGCGGCGCGGGGGGGCAGCACGTCAACAAGACGTCCAGCGCGATCCGCCTGACGCACATTCCGACCGGCACCGTGGTTCAGTGCCAGAACGAGCGGAGCCAGCACAAGAACCGCGCCATGGCGCTCAAGATGCTCAAGGCGCGCCTGATCCAGCGCGAAGAGGAAAAGCGCGAACAGGCGATGAGCGAGAAATACAAGAATATGGCGAAGGTCGGGTTCGGCTCGCAGATCCGCAACTACTTCCTTCATCCCGAACAGCGGGTCAAGGATTCGCGGACCGGCTACCAGTCCTCGAACTTTCACGATGTGCTCAACGGCAACATTCAGCCGTTTATGGACGAGTATCTCCGCTGGCGCGTCAAGACCGACTGAGTTCCCCGCGCGGGTTAGAACAGACTGTTTCCGTGATGACCAATCCTTCAGTTCCGGCTTCCGCCGAAAAGACCAAATCGGTTCTCCTCCTTTCCGGAGGGCTCGATTCGACCACTCTCTGCGCCCTGGCGAGCTCGCGGGGGCGCGAAGTCTATGCGCTCACCTTCGACTACCGCCAGCGGCACCGGTGCGAACTGGACGCCGCGCACCGCACCGCGGCGCGCTGGAACGTCGCCGAGCATATCGTCCTTTCGCTCGACCTTTCCCTCTTCGGCGGGAGTTCCCTGACCGACGCTTCGATTCCGGTCGACCACGAGACACCGCTCGAGCATATCGGCGAGAAGATACCGACCTCGTATGTGCCGGCGCGGAACACGGTCTTTCTGTCGCTGGCGCTCGCCTACGCCGAGTCGCGCGGCGCGTCGGAGCTCTGGATCGGAGTGAACCAGATCGATTACAGCGGGTACCCCGACTGCCGGACCGAATTCATCGAGACGTTTGAAAAGCTCGCCAACCTGGCGACCCGCGCCGGGGTCGAGAACGCCAAGGCGGGCCGGCGCGCGTTCCGCATCGTCACCCCGCTGTCGAAGATGACGAAGGGCGAGATCATCGCGCTGGGAACCGGGCTGGGGGTCGATTACGCCGAGACCGTCTCCTGCTACTCGCCCGACTCCGCCGGCCGGGCGTGCGGCGAGTGCGAGGCATGCCGGCTCCGCCGCGCCGGATTCGAGGCGGCGCGCCTTCCCGATCCGACGCGCTACGTTGAGAGGAAATCGTAATACAGAAACCCCACGGGGAAGATCAGGAAAGCAGGATTCGTATGACAGTTCGCGTCTTTATCGCCGGGATCATGCAGGGCTCGCGCACCGAAAAGCAGCTTCACAGCCAGGACTACCGCACGGAACTGACCGAATTCTTCCGTGAGACGATGCCCGAACTTTCGGTTTACGACCCGTTCGCCAAAAATCAGGACTCGGTCAACTACGGCAACGAAAAGGGGATGGAAACGTTCCTGCGGCACAACAAAATGTGCGGCACCGAAATCGATCTGCTGATCGCCTACGTTCCGGAAGCCTCGATGGGAACCGCCGTGGAGATGTGGGAGGCGTGGAAAAACGGTGCGGTCGTCATCTCGATCACCGAAATGACCCGCAACTGGGTCGTCCGCTACCTGTCGCACCGGGTCTTTCCCGACATGGAGTCGTTCAAGGCCTCGGTGAAGAACGGCGAGCTCGCGGCCCTTCTGGCCGAACACGGAAAAGAGTGACGCGCTTATTTTTCCTCTTCTGATTTCGGCCACGGCACGAACCGGTTCCAGATTTCGGCCGACCGCCGGTCGCGGTAGCCGATCGTCCCCAGGTAGCACCCGCCCAAAAGGCGCGAGAGCTCTTCGCGGTCGGCGGCGGTGCTGAAGACGAAATGGTGGTAGATCCCCTCGGGCCGTATTTCCGCTTCGAGCCACCCCATCGGGAACTGCGTCGTCTGCGGCATGTTGATCTGCAGGACGTTCCCCAGCCGGGCCGTCGCCGCCACGTTCTTGTGGCCCACGTAGATCACGCTGTTCGAGCCGCCGATCTTGTCCAGCAGGCCGGCGCACGCGTCGGCGTCGGCGATCGCCTTGTTCTTGTCGTTCAGAGTCCCGTCCTTCACCAGCTGGAAGTGCGAAAAGATCACCGCCGGCTTCTCGGGATCGAGCCGGTCGATCACCTCCCGGTTTTCCGGCTTGTTCAGCAGTCCGTCCGACGTGTTCAGCCCGACGAACTGCACGCCGCCGGCGACCTCATAGCACGCCGCCGGCCCGAACGCCGCGCGCCATTTTCTCTGTTCCTCCTTGTCCTTGACGACGTCGTGGTTTCCCGGCACTTTCAGAATGGTTCCCGGAAACCCGGCCATCGCCTCTTTCGCCATTTCGAACTCCTCTTCGAGGGACTCGTTCGTCACGTCCCCCCCGTTGATCATCAGCGTGCACCCCCGCGCGGCGGCGTCGCGGCAGACATCGGCCAGAATCTCCCGGCTGATGCAGTGCAGGCGGCCCGCCGGCTTGCCGATCACCGAAACGTGGGTATCCGACACGAAAGCCGCCCTGAGCAGGAGCTCCCCCTTCGGCGCCGGGAGCGTCCGGCAGACCCGTGTGAGCGAGGCGAGCGCCTTTTCCCCGGTCAGCTCGTTGATTTTGACCGCTTCCGGTTCGGCGGAAAAAAGATCATATTCGGCCGAAACGGTATAGACGGTGTCCGGTTCCAGGCCGCTGAACAGAATCCGGCCGAACCGCCCCTGCGCGCCGAGCTCTGCGAGCGTCTTTCCCCCCTGAATCAGCCGGACGGTGATTCCCGCCTCGGCCGGCAGCCGGATCCCGAACTGGACGGTGACCGCGTCGTCTGTCACGCTCCGCACATTGAAGAAATCGCCGATCTTCCCGTCGTGCGGAAGTTCTTCAACATCGGCGGCAATCGGCCGGTGGAGCGGTTCGGTGAGGAGTTCCGCCTTCGGCTCGGCGGCGGAAAGCCAGGCGCAGGCCGAAAGGACGAGGAGGGAGAGAATCGCGTTCTTTTTCATCGGTTTTCCTTAAACAATAAGGGGGGGAGCGCGGCGCCGGGACGCCTGCGGAAAATCGTCAATGCGCCGGGACGGCTTTTTCCCGGTTTTAAGATTATTCCTGAAATTTCGCCCGTTGTAAACTCTGCTGACTGGACTTTTTTAAGATATCTATTAAACTAATTCAATGTGGGGGACTTTATCCGAACCGGTCCTGTCCCTCTTATTCTCTCCTGCAGGGGGTAAGAGTGCGGTGTCCGGTGTCATCTGTCGATTGAGGGGCCGTCGAGGGGAAGCCCCGTCTCACCAAAAGAGTGGAGCAGGCGTTCGATCGTGAAATATCTTGAAATCACCAAAGGCCTGGATCTTGCGCTCGCCGGAGCACCGCGGCAGCAGATCGATCCAAACATCAAAAAAGTTAAGCACGTCGCCGTGACCGGCCCCGACTACGTCGGG
>ONWH01000154.1 GCA_900321495.1 uncultured Planctomycetota bacterium | reverse complement strand
TTCGATGCGGACGGACTGAGTGTTGTTTTGCGTCATTTCGACTGCTCCTGTGGGTTGGTGGAGCGGTCGGAAATGCCGTCAAAAAAAGAGATGGTCGGAAATTACGCCATAGGTCTTCTGGCGGCATTCCCGACCATCTCCGAGTTCTTCGGCTGTATGGTCAGCTAAATACCATATTGAGGAATAAGGTTTGTAGATTCGGGGGATCAGCCCGGATTAAATGTGATCAAGATGCCCTTTCAATTCCATCTCGGTTGGCAAGCCATCGCTGACTTTGATAAATGAGATCATGCAATCCTCGAGGGAATGGATTGTTTCAAGAAAGTTGATCTGAACGTCGTTAAGCAGGAAATCACCGTCCTTGCGTGTTGCGACGTGCGGGAGATTGTTCTTTGTCCTGAAATTGATCTTGCTTTTCCACTCTGCACCTTCCATAGCCACGACATGTCCGTTCCGGACAGCAAGATTATCCAGCTGTCCGAAATGGACCCGGCGCATCCGTGAAATGATGCCCCGGTCTTCGGGTGTCAGGCTTGAAAAGGTCATCAGTGGCTCCGTGATCGTGATTTCTGGTTACGGAATTACTTTACAGCCGTTTCAAGGAAAATCAATAGAGTGCTCCGAGGTGCTCCGAGCACCTCCAAAGGTGTTCCGCAGGGTTTGAACAGAGACGAAAAATGAAGGATCCTTCAAAAAAGCCACGGAACACCTCTGGACACCTCCAAAAGTGCTCCAGAACACATCCGCGCGATGCAATCAACAGTCGTTCAGACAGATAAAGAGAATTGAATTAGAAACCTAATCTATCCGTAAAAATCGATGGTAATCACTAAACATTAAACGGATACGCAAATGACCACCAGGTGCGCCAGAACACCTCGCATTTTCGCTTCTTTCTGATATTCAGAGAGATATGCGGAACACTTCCGGAGCACCTCTGATCCCGCATTGCCAGACCGGCAAAACGGGTCATGACGGCTATGCCGCAGTTATGATCGGACATTTGAGCTCAATCAAGTTCAGTACACAAAAAAGCCCGCCATAAAGACGAGCCATGAATCTTCCCTCAAATTGAGGGAGAATGTTATTGCTTGACGTTCATCCGTTCGGACATTGCGCGTACTGCGGCATGGGTGCGCTCAACGAGCTCGGGCGGTTCGAGCGGGACGGCATCTCCTCCCTGGGATAATATCCAGGGGATGATGACCTCAGGCGCGATCTTCGGAATGAGGAGCATTCCACCGTCACGGGTCACTTTGACCTTCTGCCTGGAATGCATGCTGGTTGACATTGCCAGCTGCACGGCATCACCCGTGAGCTTGATTTTCACGCCGTTGACCTTCGGGTATTCCACGATATCGTCGAGCGTGACGGAATCTACGGTTCTTTTGCTTGGCTTGAAGGTCACATCAAGCGGCCAGACGTTTTTGATGCGGTTGATCACGAACGTGCGGTCTTTCTTCCGGAGAGAGCAGAATCCCTTGATGCGCCACTCGTGCTGATAAAGGAACAGAACCTGCGGATCAACGTCACGTTCCGTTTCATTCCCGTGCTGGTCGCAGTAACGGATATGGATGCGTCGATGCGTCTGCCACGCCTCGAACACCGGGATGAACACAGCAGGATTCTCGGCGACTCCGCCCTGTTCAAACACCTTCAACGAATCAATGAGGGTCTTTTCAAGGAATTCCGGGCTGTTTCCCTTCAGGAGTTCATCCACGGAACTTCTGATACGTGCCCGGAGCGGGTCTGGGAATATCTCCTCTGCAATTCGTCCGCCCAGGATGAGCGCAAGCATGACGGATTCTGAAAGGTCAGCCGGACTGTTGAACTCCCATTTCGGATCCGTGAGCACATATTTCTTCTCTCCCCAGTCGAATTTGACGGGACATCCGTAATCCTCGCGAAGCACGGCCATATCACGGCATACAGTTCGCCGGGTGTAACTTCCCTTTACTTTTTTTCCTTCCTCAATCTCGAGTTTTCTGTATTCCTCGCAGAGTTCCTCAGCCGAGGGGCATCTGTTCGTTTTCAGGAGAGCCGCAATGCGCGCCACCCTCAGGCTTTGCGAGCGGGGTAGTCTCTTTTTCCTCCAGGTTTTCGGGTCAGCCATTTGGGGAGCTGCGGCGGGTGGTGTCTTTTTCATGGTCTTCTGTCTCCGTGTGTTCGTCAATGCACCATAACAGTACACCGGACATGCCCGGATGTCAACCCGGAATGACCTCATTTTTATCCCGACACGAATTTTTTTTGATTTTTTTTAATTTTTTTCCTAACTGTGACCTAATTTGTCACAGTTGAATGTTATCTTATACGTGTTGACCCGGAGAATTTCGGTATCACGGAGACTCCGATCCGGGACAACGATACACACTGCCGGACGAAGAGATGAATCCGGTTCAACCAAGCTTCAATGGAGCTCAGCATGAGACACGAAACGCGAATCGACAGCGAGTATGCGGAACTGCTCAGGCGGGAAGAGGAAGACGACTACCCGTGGCTGGACTGCCCCGAGATAATGCCATGGCAAGAGGAGCCGTCGGGAGTGTCACCCGATCCGCCCAGTCTGCCGGAGAACAATTACCCGCTCTATGTGCAGTTGGCTTTCAATCGCCTTGAATACGGTCTGGAAGAGGAACGGCTGGAGGTTATCCGGCGCTATCATGAGGTTCGGGCGTACTGCGAAATTACCGAGTCCACATGAATCAGTTCCAAAAAAGTTTGATTTTTTTGGGGATCCTCGGAGCAAACTGACGTAAGAAGGCAAAAAGCTGTGGTAAATTAACCTCAAAAACCAACAATCGGATGGTTCGGAATCACGGAGATTCCGGTCCGAGACAACGCATCACTCAAATCGGAGACACAACATGAAAGAAAAAACGATCACCGCCTTGCGCTGTATGTTCGACCTGATCAAAACCGATCCCGCGTTCTTTGTCGTCTGGGGCATTTCTCTGGCCGTCATGCTCAAACTCATCTTCGCATGATCTGAAGGACGAAAGACCATGAACTACGACAAACTCATCTTTACGGAAACAGCCAGTACGGGAATTGTCCTGACGGTCGATTTCAGCGGCATCGGCGAACTCACGGTGGAATCCGAATCCGCCGGAGAAGTCACATGGCGCCGCCTGACAGCGCCGGCAAAGGACGTCCTGCAGGCAAAGCTCGTTGCCGCCGGATTCGATTCCTGGCAGAGCGAAGAGTCTTTGCCGGTCTGCTGGGGACTGGAACTGTTTCGCAACGGCAAGCTCGCTAAGCATATCAGCGGATGCAACGCCGTGCCGGAGATACTCCGGTCGATTCTTGAACTCTGCATTGCTCTCGCAGAGAATCGCTCCAACCACAAACTCGTTCAATCTGCAAACTGAACAAAAGGACACACACCATGAATATCATCGCCGCACTTGACCTCGAAACCACCGGCCTCAACCCCGCCACATGCGAGGTTCTCGAAATCGCCCTTGTCCCGCTCAACATGGACTTCACCATCTCCACGACCATTCCCGAGTTCTCCTGCAGGATTCGGGCTGAGCACCCCGAACGCATTGAACCGCAGGCTATGAGCGTGAACGGTCTCGATCCGAACGAAGGCGATTCGCTCGTCGAAGTCCAGTATGCCCTCATGGCGTGGGCTGCCGAGAATGGAATCGAAAAAATCACGCCGCTGGGGCACAACCTCGCGTTCGACATGTCGTTCATGAAGGCGGCTTTCCCGGAGTTTTCGAAGCTTGTCGCTTACAGCGGACGCGACAGCATGAGGCTCGCGCTCAGCGTTAACGATGTGATGCATGTGCGCGGGAAAGAGGAAATGTTCTCGAGCGCATCGCTCAAATCGATCAAATCCGTCCTCGGCTTTGGGGATGAATTTTCCCACCGCGCGCTGGATGATGCCCGCGATGCCGCGCTGGTCTACCGCAAACTGCTTGAAATTCTGGGATAATCCAACGAACAGTCAACATCAAACATCAAGGAGCAAACAATGACGACAAAAACAATCCGCAAGGCCGCGTCTGTCAGCAATTCCGCGGCAAAGAAAACCGAGGCGAAGAAAAACGCCAAAAACACGTTCAAGCACATTCACGTTGCCGGGGGATTCCTCGATGGTTTCGATTATGATTTCTCGGACAAGCTGAACTGCATCATCGGCTCGCGCGGGGCGGGCAAGACGACCATTCTTGAACTGCTCCGGTATGCCATGAATGCCCTTCCGCTGGACTCGGAAGCACAGAAGAAACTCCAGGCAATCGTCGAAAGCAATCTCGGCGGAGGACACATCGACGTTACCGTTGAAACCGGGGACAAGGTCAACTACATCATCAGCCGCAAAGCCGGTGAACCGCCGCAGGTCTTTTTCGGCGACCACAGCCCGAGCGGAATGGTGTTCGATCCGTCGATGTTCCCGCTGGACGTGTTCAGCCAGAATGAAATTGAGAAGAACGCGAGCCAGAGCGCCTATCAGATGGCGCTGCTGGAAAGCTTCAACATGGTCGCGCTGTCGGATCTCAATAACGAAATCGCCCGCTGCCGCAGGGAACTGGACCGGAATGCAGCGAACCTTCTTCCTCTTCAGGAGCAGGAACGCGAACTCGTTGCGGTGCTGAATGCCATGCCGGGCGTAAAGAAACGCCTGGATGAATTCGATTCCGACGGAACGGGGGATGAATCCAGCATGACCCACGCGCATTACATGAAAGATATCCGCGGTCTTGAAACCCGCTATATCGACAATGCCGAGAAAATCCTCAGTGATTCGGAAAGCCGGATCAACCCGCTGAAAGATTTCCTTATGGAGCGTCTGAAATGGAACGGCGTCGGGAACCTGGAAGACGGCGAGAATTACGACCTGATTGAACGCGCGAATGCGGTGCTTGCCGAGCACAATGCCAATCTGAACCGCCACGTGCAGGAATACCTCGAAGGCATCCGCGATGCGTTTCAGTCGTTCGCCGAAATCAAGGACGATCTTGCAATCCGTCACCAGAAACAGGAGATGGAATACGACTCGCTTGTCGAAAAGAGCCGTGAAGAACAGCAGCGCGCGGCAGAGCGCCGCAAGATCGGAGACGAATACCAGAAGCTTCTTGTGGCGGATAAAGAGCATGAGAAGATTCGCACGGGCATTCGCGAAACCGTTGAAGCACGCAATGTTCTGAAACAGGAGCTGTATCGGCTTCTGAACGAGAGATTCGAAATCCGCAGGGAAATCGCCGACCGCATCAATGAAAAGCTGAACCCCGACATTCGCGTTACCGTCAACCAGTTTGCGAACAAGGAAAAGTACATTGAGCTTATCGAAGGCGGTCTCAAGGGGACTCGCATGCACTACCACAAGGTCGCCGCAAGCCTCGCGAATATTTTCCCGGAAGATCTCGTCCGGATTATCGTTGACAACAAACAGCAGACGCTTGTGGAAGAGGCTCAGCTTTCCTCCGATCAGGCGGCCATTGTCACCGTGGCCTTGAAGAATCCGAAGTTCCTTGCTGCCCTTGAAGTCGTCGACATCCCCGACCGCGTGAAAATCGAACTGAACGACCGCGGGAAATTCAAGCCGACGGAATGCCTTTCCACCGGACAGAAGTGCAATGCCATTCTGCCGATTCTTCTGCTGGAAAGCGAACGCCCGCTTCTGATCGACCAGCCGGAAGACAATCTCGACAACGAGTACGTCCACAGTTTTGTCGTTGAGAACATCAAGCGCGTCAAGGAACACCGCCAGCTGATTTTCGTCACGCACAACCCGAACATTCCCGTGCTGGGGGATGCCGAGAGTGTGCTTGTCGTGGAATCTGACGGTTCCTATGGTCATCTGCGCCGCACCGGCTCCGTCGATGACTGCAAATCCGATATTATCAACCTTCTTGAAGGCGGCAAAGAAGCCTTCAAGGAACGCCAGGAACGCTATGCAATCTGAGGTGAAACCATGGAAAACAACACCACCATCCCCGCCCCGACCGACAACCGCGAAGAAGTCATTGCTCTGCGGAAGAAACTGATTGAAAACAACACCGACGAGTCGATCCTGCTGCAGTTGCAGGAATATGCCAAGGATACCGACTGGAGAGTCCGGTGCGAAGTCGCAAAATGCCTTGAATATACTGAAAACGATCAGGCCGGCCTGTTTTCGTGCCTGTTCAACGACAGCAATGATTTTGTGTCGACGGCCGCCGACAAGGCGGTCGAAAGAAGGAATTCGTCCAGGAAACGGAAGGAAAAAAGAATCCGACTGGACGCGAGCACCCTTCACAAAATCGACATCATCCATGCAAAATATGGAGACGACGTTGGCCGTGAGCTCAGAGACAGCATTGAGGACGCCTACTGCCAGACGGTCGGCCATGCCGCACACGACATTCGAAATATCATTACTCCGATCGTGCTGGAAACAGACCGGATTTTCACCACCGTGAAGAATGAAATCCCGTCAATAAAGCTTGCGAGCGTTTCTCAGTCGGTGAACCATATCAAGGAAAACATCGAAATCCTCCTTCGGGTTCTGAACGACATGCAGGAGTTTGCAAAAAGGACGCCGCCCGATCGCGCGACCGAAAATCTGAAATCTCTGCTTGATATGGCCAAACAACAGGCCGTCGAAGCGTTTTCTCTCCAGACGACAAACCCGTCCGTCGTTACAGTCACATTGGACATCCCGCCCGAACTTTCGGTTTATGTTTCCAGGCTTGTCATCATACGCGCATTCAGCAATTTGATCAAGAATGCCATGGAGTCCTATCTGGTTTCAAGAGGGGTGGCAAAGCAGGGAACCGTCGAAGTTACCGCGGAAAAACGTGATGACAGGGCTGTAATCTTTATACGGGATTATGGCATCGGTATGGACAGGAAAGAACTTGGCCGTGCTCGCATCTGCCTGCCGAGAGGCACATCGAAGAAAAATACCGGCTCCGGATTCGGACTGGCTATCGCTTTTTCCAAAATCAGAGATCATGGTGGGACTCTGGAGATAGATTCCGAGGGACTCAATCTCGGCGTTACCGCAACTATAAACCTTCCAACGAAAGGTGAAACGAAATGAACGAAACCAAAATCGCTTTGATTGTTGATGACGACGAGGCCATCAGCGCGAGCATTCAGAAAAGAATCCAGGAAAACCTCGGCCATCAGTGCGACACTGCAAATTCCATCTTCCAGGCCAAAAGCTTGATGCGGAATACCGATTACGACTATATTATCCTCGATATGGAACTGCCGTATCAATTCGGACAAATGCCCGATGTCGGCGTCGGAATTACCTTCCTCGGACAGCTTCGCGACCGTTATACCTCGGAGGAACTTCCGATCATTGTCATAACGGGACGTCTTCCGGATCATGAGACCCTTCCTTCGGATGCGATCTATGAGGGGGCGACTGATTTCATCACCAAGCCGTTGCTCTGGATGGGGGATCACACGCTGGAAGACTCCATCATGAAGTTCGTAATGCACAACAAGGCCACTGTGAAACAGGATTCGAGATGGTTTTCCCGCGAAAGCATGGGGAATATGATGATGTGGAAGTCGATTGCGAAGAACGGCACGGAGCGGACTTATGCTGTCAATCCGTCCGGCCTGCGCTGCGCCGTGCTGGATTGCATTTATCTCAAGATGACAACCGAGGCGATCGTTACCCATAAAGACCTGATTCTCGCCAGCAAGGGGCGTTGGACGGATAAGTCGTACTATTCGAAAAAACACATTGCGTCCAAGGGGCCCATTCGAAGCCACATCAGAGCGCTGCGGGAGAACCTCGGGCTCGATATCAGCTACACTCCGGATGGCATCAAGGTCGAACAGCCGGACAAATAATCCACCTGCAAATCTCAATACAAACAACAGGAGTCAGACAATGAAAAGACACCGCAAAGACCCCGGCCTTCAGGTCGGTGACAAACTCAGGTTCGTTTACGTCTACAACGCTGAAAATGGCTTGGCATCGGGTGAGCCTTACAAACATGCTTTCACTGTGACAAAGGTCACCAGCCGCACCTTCCACACTCAGTACGTGAAAGACACGTTCAAAATTTCTACCATGGATCCGTTTTCGTACTATGAGTTCAGGAAAGAGGGAGACTGCTGGTATGCCAAGATATTTGTCGGAAGAAATCCCTTCGTACCTAAAAGCTGAGAATCAGGCGTAACATCTGTTTTACAGAATTGCCCGCTCGGATGGACTGGCCATGTGTCGGTCCATCTTTTTTTTGTGCATGAATACAAAATCCTGAAGAATTATTTTTCGACTTTTTTCTGATTTTCGCCTGTTTTTTGGGACAAATGAGCGCCTTGGATGCAGATATACCTTATGGGGAAGAAGTACTTTTCAGCTATTCCCGCAAGCGAAGCAAAACTTTTTTTCGACTTTTTTCTTGTTTTCGCCTGTTTTTTGGGACAAATGAGCACCTTGGATGCAGATATACCTTATGGGGAAGAAGTACTTCTCATCAATTTCAAATCGAAGGAGCCTTAATACAATATGAACTATGGTAGCATATGCAGCGGCGTGGAGGCCGCGACTCTGGCGTGGGCGCCGCTCGGATGGAAGGCGATGTTCTTCGCCGAGCTCCTGCCCGTGGAATGCGAGCGCCTCATGGGATTTCCCGACGACCACACTCGGATCGAATGGAAGGGCAAGCCGGAGGAGGAGTGCCCAGATGCTCCGAGGTACAAAGCCTGCGGAAACAGCATGTGCGTGAACGTGATGGCCTGGATCGGGCATCGAATCGACGCCGTGGAAAAGGAAATCGCCGCCCGATCCGCAGAATGACGAAACTGTCACATCCGTGGCAGTTTGACCAAAAACACATCAAACCAATGTTGCCGTTCATGGCAGCAGGGAGCATATCATGTCCGAACACGAAAAACTAACGGAAACGATCGCCAGGAACGCGACCGCGCCGAAGTCCGCCGAGG
>ONWH01000036.1 GCA_900321495.1 uncultured Planctomycetota bacterium | reverse complement strand
GGTATGGTAGGTGATCCGAGGATTGGCGTACCCCTGGTTCATCTGATTATACCCGCCGCGGTATTCGTCGTCACCCCGGTAGTCGAAGAGAAAACCGAGACTTCCTTCGGCTCCGCACCCCTCGACCAGGCCGCCGTTCGCCGAATAGATGTCATTGCCGTGGTAGTCGACCAGGAATCCGGCGCCTAAATCCCATGCCATGCCGATTCCCATGATCGTGCCGCTGTAGGAATCGTTTCCGGCATCGTCGAAGAGATAGCCGAGCGCGTAATGGCAGCCGAACCCGTTGCTGAACCGCTGATGACGCGCTTCGCTCCGCGGGCCGCCGTTATAGGCTTTGAGCGTGGCGCCGATCCGCGTGTCGTTCCCGCCGAAGTCGCGGGCGAACCCGACACCCATCCAGTAACCGCCGCCATGGGCGAAATAGTCGAATTCATAGGTGTCGTCGCCGTCACCTTCCATGAACGCGCCGATCCCGCCGCAGGCGACCGCGCGGATTCCGGCTCCGATTCCCTGGGCCCAGCCGTCGTAGCCGGGGTATTCCGGTTCGGGATAGGAGTCGAGGTAATAGCCGCCGCAGTAGTAGCGGTCGTCACCCGCCACATCGGCGAACGCTCCGAACCCGCGCGGTCCGCCGACTCCCTGTGCCAGGAGTGCGGCATGGTAATCGTCGTTCCCCTGCCGGTCGATCAGAAGCCCTAAGCCGCAGATCGCGGTCGACTGGACCCGTTTGAATCCGAGATACTTGTCGTTTCCTTCGTTGTCGATCAGAATCCCGATCCCGCCGATCGAGCTCCCCTGCGAGATGTCGCGTGCGTTGTACGAGGTATTGCCCCGGTCGTTGTAGAGGAGCGAGATTCCCATGATGGCGCTTCCCTGGATTCCCGGACGGGTACCGGTGTACTGGTCTTCGCCGTCACCCAGGTCGAGGAGGACCAAAATCGGCCGGCCCGGATTGCAGACTCCTTCGCGGTAGGTGTCGTTTCCGCCCAGGTCGATGACACAGACGGCGTTCTCGAGATCCTTCGAGTCGAGTTCCCAGGTGTTGTCTTCCGTTCCGCCGATGAAGATGTCACCCGCCGAAGTCGGGATCCGGCCGACGGTCTTTCCGCCGATCGTGCGCTGTTCGAGCATTGAGATATCGATCAGCGCCAGAGCGTCCAGAACACGGCGGTCGACCAGCGGCATGAGCGTCTCTCCGGCATCGAACAGAGCGCTGTAATCCATCTTATCCATCACGTCGATCAGGTACTGCGCACGGCGAACCTGGGGAACGGTGTGCCCGACGCGCGTCTGCGCCGAGAAGATGGTGAACGACTCTTTTGCGACCGTTCGGACCTCATCGGGCGTGAGCGGTTCCATGGCGCGGGCATAGGCTTTGGCCGACTTGTCGAGCGTCAGTTTCAGGAAGAGCATCGCATCGTCGCTTGTTACGACGTTCGGAATCCGGATCTCTTCGGTCGAAGGGATGATATCGAGCTTGGCGCGCGCCTGGCGGATTCCCTTGATGAGCCGGCGCGGGCTCTTCGACGAGAAATTCCCGTAGAGTTCACGCGAGAAGACTTCGGCGTAGAAAACCGACGAGACCGGGTTGCGGTAGAGCTGGTCATACCAGCGGAGCCGGCACCGGTTGTTCAGTTCCAGGCCGGTATAGAATTTGTTCGTTTTCGCCAGGATCGAGGCCGCGTACTTCTGCCACCGTTCGTAGATCGAATTGACCCGGCGGGTATTGATGCCGCCGATCACGTCGTCGTACATCTCTTTGAGCGCCTGCTGAGCGTTCGGGAACCCGGGCTGGACGGCGTCGTCCTCTTCGAAATTCTCTTCGTTCTGCCCGTCTTCGGGAGAGATGATCGTCTCTTCCATGACGGGGGGACTGGTGACCTCTTCGACACTTTCGCTCGGCGTGACCGGCTCGGTATCGGTACCGGCGGGATCGACCTGCATCACTTTGGCATCGGCCGCTTCGGGATTCTCGGTCGAGTAGGTTTCCAGTTCTTCCGCCTGTTTTGCCGATTCGTCGACGACATCGGGCAGAGGCGTCTGCGCCGTCTGCGGGGCCGTTACGGCAATCCCTTCCGGCTCTTCGGCGGGATTCCCGGCGGCGGTCTCAGCCGGGGCGGCGGCGGGCACGGCTTCCTCTTCGGCGGGAGGGGCCTCTGCTGCGTCGGTGCCTTCCAGTGTGAAGTTTTCTTCGGGAAGAACGGTTTCGGCGGCGGTTTCATCGCCGCGGACGGAAGTCAGGCCGGGAAAAGGTGAATTTTCGGTTCGCAGAAGCGTCAGACCAGAAAGTGTCAAACCAAAAATTCCCATGGCGAGGAGAGTGAACCGTCCTCTTTTGCGGATACTTCCGTTCATATCAACCGTCTTCTAGTGTGAAAGTGGAAGCGCGTTCTTTCCGGGCGGGCGGTGAACGTCAGCCGCACTCCGTCTCCGAAAATCAAGATAATGCGCTTCCTCTTAAATCGGCAGTCCCAATCTTTCCCCTAAAACGATTTCAATTCAAAGGGTAAAATCGGAGGCTCGGAAGGGCGTGTCGAAATGAGTATACCGGGCTGATAAAATGAAAGCTTTAAACCCGCTGTGCCGAATCTTTCGAAACGGCCAGATAATCGGGCGTCCCGTCCGGAGACGGGGGGAAGATAACCGAGACGATCCCGACATTCAGTCCATTTTACCGCGATGCGGACGTTTCGGCCGGAACGGGTGTTTGAGTGCGGCGAGCATCACTTCCTGGCGGTTAAAGGTGAGCTGCCGTACCTTGACCTGATTGAACCCCCACGAACGGACCCGGCCGATGAACTCGGGAATATTTTTTGCCAGTTCGGTCTGGAAGAGTTTCAGGGTGAAGAGGAGTCCGCGGATTTCGAGGTCGGGCGCCGAGGTCAGTTCCTCGAAAACGTCGAGGGTATAGTTCGGCGCGACGTTCATATCGCCGATCAGCCAGCGCGTTTTGCGGAACAGTTTCCGTTTCAGCTGACCGATCTTTCCGCGCAGATGCGTGAAATCGGGGTTTCTCAGGACGGACGGCGCCATTTCGGCCGGATCGACGCCGAGGACTTCCGCTCCGCGCGCCAAGAGCGCCTGGCTTCCGCCGCCGGGAGACGCGCCGATATCGGCGCACCGTGAGCCGCGGCCGATCGGGAATCCGGACCAGCGGAGTCCCTCTTCGAATTTCATCCATGCCCGGCTTGTCCCGTCGGTCGGGATCACCAGGGGAACGAATCCGCCGGCGAACCGGCTGTGGTAGCCGGTCACCGGATGAACGCCGATATGCCATTCGGTCGGAGTGACCGCGGCGCAGTCGAGGACGGTCTCGCCGATTCGAGGCGGGAGAAACGGGAACGCCTCCGCCGCGGCCGGGGGGAGAAACTCGGCCAGGCGCGCGGTCAGGGCGGCCGACTCGGGTGTCGGTGCGGGATCGGCGGGAGTCCAGAAGTGGACCCGGTGCGGCGCGGCGGAAGGTTCGCCCAGGGGGGTGAGCGCGTCCGGAAGGCGCGGACGGATGAACTCGGCGAAGAGGTCCGGCATTTCATCGGCGGCGCCTCCGGTAATCTTTCCGAGCGAAAGGGAGAGCGACGAGGCGAAATGAAGTCCTGCCGCACGGGCGAAAAGGGACTTGGCCTCTTCGGCCGACGCGACCGCGTCGGGAAGTTTATAGGTCAGAAACGACGGGCGGGAATAGGAGAAGCGCAGTTCGGGAAACCGGAGCTTCATCTCGTCTTTGAGCAGGGGGGTGCTTTCCCGCTTGCAGGTCAGAAAAATGAAGTTTGATTCGCTTGCCGCCATGACATTGACCTTTCCTTTGTTTCCGAAAAAAGAGCGGTTTGGGAAACCGCGTCTCTTTATAAATTTTACATTGATATTATAATGGGTCTAGGAGAGCAATCTAACGCCATAAAACGGAGGGGGTCTTAGCCCCTCCTTTTCATTATCCAGCGAGAACGAAGGTACGGTCAGAGTATGGAAAATAACACGGTCAAAGTCGGACTGGTCGGATTCGGAACGATCGGCGGCGGGGTCGCCGACATCCTCCTCAACAAGAAGGAAGAGATCCGCCGCAGGACGGGCAAATCGATTGAACTGGTCAAGATCTGCGATAAGGACACAACCTCGGACCGCGGAGTCAAAATCCCCGGCGGCATACTGACCGATGACCTTTCGGAGATCATCAACTCGCCGATCGACATCGTGATCGAACTGATCGGCGGCCTGGAACCGGCGCGGACCTTCGTCCTCGATTTTCTCCGGGCGGGGAAAGACGTCGTGACGGCCAACAAGGCGCTGGTCGCCAATCACGGGCCGGAACTCTTCGACGAGGCGCGCAGGCTCGGCCGGACGATCGCGTTCGAGGCGTCGGTCTGCGGCGGGATCCCGATCCTCTCGTCGATCGCCACTTCGCTCCAGGCGAACACGATCATGTCGATCGACGCGATCTGCAACGGCACGAGCAACTTCATCCTTTCGCAGATGGAGGGGAAAGGCGCCGATTACGACGATGCGGTGAAAGAGGCGCAGCGGCTCGGCTACGCCGAGGCGAACCCCTCGATGGACGTCGACGGAACCGACGCGGTCCAGAAGCTGACGATCATGGCGCAGCTGGCGTTCGGCGTCAAGACCGACTGGAGATCGATTCCGCGCACCGGGATCGACATCGTCAAGGCGCTCGATATCCGGTTCGCCCGCAGGCTGGGGAAACGGATCCGTCTTCTGGCGACCGCCAAACGGGTCGGGTGTGATACACAGAATCAGGCCGCTCCGGCGGGCGTCGAGCTGAAGGTCTCGCCGACCCTCGTTCCCGAGACCTCTCCCCTGGCCAAGGTCTGCGACGCGTTCAACGCGGTCCAGATCATCGGCGATTTCGTCGGCCCGGTCTTCTATCAGGGGCTTGGCGCCGGGCGGAAACCGACCGCTTCGGCCGTCTGTTCCGACGTGATCGATACCGCGCTCGGCCGGACACGGACCACGTTCGGCGCGCTGAACCTCTGGTCGCCCGACCGCGAGAGCGTTCCCGTCATCGAGCCGGACGCAACGGCCGAAAAGGCGTATCTGCGGTTCAAGGTGGAAGACCATCCCGGCGTTCTGGCCAAGACGACGGGGATTCTCGGCCAGCACGGGATTTCGATTTCGTCTCTTCTGCAGGATGCCGCCGAGGACGGGACGGGCGCCAACCTGATTATCCTGACACACGAAGCCCCCTCCGGGCAGCTGGCCGCCGCCATCGAAGAGATTGACGAATCCTCGTTCGTTCTCGAAAAAACGGTTAAAATGAGTGTCCGCGACTAATCCCTTTCCGAAGGAGAACTCCCGATGAAACGTGTAGCTTGGACAGCGGCTTTTGCGCTGATCTTCCTTTCCGCCGGAATCGCCTGGGCGGCGCGCGCCGGCAAGTCGCGCGCGGCGGCCGAACAGCAGCCCGCCGAAGAACCCGCCGCCGCGGCGCAGCAGTCCGGCGCCGACGCGCCTGCCTCTCCCGCCGACGGTGAGGCGGCCGGGGCGGCGGAAAAGCCGGCCGAGCCGGCTTCGGGCGAACCGGCTGACGGGTCGGCCGAAGAGCCGCGCGGGGACGACCGGTCCCGTCGCGGCGGTCCGCACGGGCGGGACGGCCGCCGGATGGAACGCGAACAGATCGTTCCGATCGACGAGGCGCTCGACGCGGCGGGGAAGTCCGACCCGGTCTCCCTGAACCAGCCCGATTTCATCACCGACGACCAGGTTCAGCTGCGCGGGCTCTACTACAAGGGGGATGCCGATGAGCAGACCACTCCGGTGATCCTTCTGCATCGGAAAGACGGCAAGAAGGAAGACTGGCAGGACCTGGCCAAATCGCTCGCCGAGAACGGCGCGGCGGTGCTGGTTCCCGACCTGCGCGGCTACGGCGAGAGTACCGCCGCGTATATCGAAGACTATTCGTTCGGCGGCAACCAGCCGATGGTCCGTCCCAACCGCTATCTGGCGTCCGGCTTCGCCCCTTCGGACTGGGACGCGATGCGTTACGACGACGGCCATTTCTGGATCCGATTTCTGGTCTACCTCCACAACAGGAAGATGATCAACCTCCGCAAACTGGTGATGGTGGGGGACGGCTACGGCGCGTGTGTCGCCGCGTACTGGCTTATGGAGGACTGGCAGGCGGCGAGTTCGAAAAAGGGTCAGTTTACGCGCGGGCTTCTGATGATTTCGCCGGAGGCGGACGACATCTTCGAAAAGCTCGGGGCCGGAAAAACGAAGGCGGGGAAAATCACATATAAGATATACGTCGGCAGCTTGGAGAAGGAACGCCTGGAAGC
>ONWH01000220.1 GCA_900321495.1 uncultured Planctomycetota bacterium | reverse complement strand
GGCGTAGAGATAGCCGTGACTCTGATTCGGAACGGCGGGATTCAGTTCGAAACCCTCAACCTGCCGGATGCCGCTGGTCGCGGTCGCACTCCCTTCGAATGATGTCGAAGCGATCGCTCCGGCATCATCGCGCGAGGCGGAAATATCGGCAAGAAGACGGCTCGGGGAATCGGCGGAAAACGCGTTTTCGGGAATCTCCATTGCAATCAGGGTGCGTGCAAGCTCTTCCGCCTCATCGACTTTCCCCTGGTTAAAAAGATCACGGGCCTCCCGCGTTGCCTTTTCGATCTGTTCGACACGGCGCTGTGCCGCAGCCGACATCCCGGTCATCGCCGGTTCGGGAGCGGCGGAAGCCTTCCGGATTGACTCGGCTGTCACACGGTCTTTGGCAATCCGTTCCATAATCGAGTCAGGATCCATTTGTTTCTGGATCGAATCGGTATCGGTCGAAACACCCAGGTTGACCGCCGCGGTCACAAGAGCCTCGGCCTCATTGAACGACCGGCACCGCCGGAGCGCATCGGCCTGATTCAGGTAACTGCGCGCCAGGTCCTGCCGGACCGACTCGGTCATCCCCTCCGATTTCGCCCGGCTGTCGGCTTGTTTAAACTCATCGATCAGCGCCCGAACGTAATCGGGCCGGTCACATCCGCGGGCGTAGGTGCATCCCATCGCCTCGGCATCCCCGACATACCGTTCGGCCGAGGGAACATCCTTTCCCATCAGCGCCAAACGGGCTTTCAAGAGGAGTGCCTGATTCTGCCTGAGAGAATCGGGTGCTTGTGCCTTTGCGACAGCCGCGACCGGTTCCTGCGCCGAAAGAATGGAAATCCTTTCCGTCTGCGGTACGAGCGCGACGATAAGTCCAAGCGCGATGGCCGCCATTCCTAATTCGGTTTTTCTAGTCGGTTTCAAAACGACACTCCTTTTTCCTAAAACTTCCCTGTTCTCTTCCTGAATCCATTCCCTTAGCGGTCATGAACTCTTTCGGACCTTTCGCCTCGCCCGCCGACCCCATTTTCCGCCCGTTTCCGAGCGGATATGACGCCGCGCAAAGCTTGAAACAGCTTTGTCCGTCATATCATAAAATCGAACCTTCCTGATAAGAACATTAGAAAAAAACCGTTACGACCGCTAAAAAGCATTTTTTTCTCAAAATCGGATTATTCGGAAGAACCGGAACGACCGGCAAACTTAATTTATTTTTCTCATCTTATCAACATGAATATTCGGAACGCGATTCCGGCGGCCAAGCCCTCCTGTCGAGGCAAGATGCGCAGGATATCAAAAGCAGAGAACTTTCATCTCATCACTTGAAAAAAAAGGCGGGAAACGATAAAATCGGCTCGTCCGGCGTCTTAGCCGGCAAATCATCCCCTGTTTACAAAGGGCGGACGTTATGGGTGTTTCGCCGAAAATTATGGAAAGACCTCCTGTAAGATGAGTGAAATCACTGAATCAGTCGTGAAGATGATGAAGGAGCTCGAAAAGCTCCCCGGGATTGGCAAGAAGTCATCGGAACGGATCACCTACCACATATTAAAGATGTCAAAAGAAGACGCATTCGAACTCTGCGACTCGATCCGCACGGTTAAAGAGCGGGTCCGCTACTGCGAGAAATGCTATAACCTCTCCGAGGAACCTCTCTGCGACATCTGCCGCGACTCAGGACGGGATCCCAGGACGATCTGTGTCGTCGAACAGCCGCGCGACCTGGTTTCGATTGAACAGACCGGGTGTTACCGCGGCCTTTACCATGTCCTTTTGGGACGGATATCTCCGCTGGATGGGGTCACTGCCGATCAGCTGACGATCGACTCGCTCATTGCACGGGTACAGGGCGGGGGAGTCGATGAGCTGATCATGGCAACCAATCCGACAGTCGAAGGGGACGGAACTGCCCTCTACATTGGCAGCCGTCTCCAAGGGTTGCCGGTCAAGATCACGCGTCTGGCGCGCGGGATCACCACCGGGAGTACTCTTGAATTCGCAAATAAGGAAATGCTTTCCGATGCAATCAAGGGACGTCAGAAATTCTAAGAGGCGCCCCGAACGATGAACATGCGGATTTCCCTGGGACAAACTCAAAGTCAGCAGCAGAAGCAGATTCTGACCCAACGGCTGATCCAGTCGATGGAAATCCTCCAACTCCCAATCCAGCAGCTGGAAGACCGGATCAAAGCCGAGGTGGATGCGAACCCCTTCCTTGAATCCCTTACAGACGAAAGTGAGTCCGAGCCGGACGAAAATTCCCGAAACGAACCGGCGGAAGATGATTCCGGGGAATTTGAAGACCTTGACGAAACCGACTTCAACTCGTTCGATGATGAACCGATCCGCTCACGCAGTCAGCTCGAAGAGGACGCGCAGAATCACCAGGACCTGATCAGCAGCACGGCTTCCCAGGGAGAGACGCTTCAGGAGCATCTCCTGGCCCAGATTTCCTGGTTCGATCTGACCGACAGTGAGAAGGCCGCGTGCGAGATGATCATCGGAAACCTCGACCATGACGGTCTTCTGACAGTCCAACTCGATGAGCTTTGGGGCGAGAACGCCGATGAGACGGAAAAGGAAATTTGGCAGACCGCCTTGAAAACGGTTCAATCGATGGATCCGCCGGGAGTCGGCGCGCGTTCCGTTTCCGAGAGGCTCCTTTTGCAGGTCACCGATCAAACCCCTCACCACGAGATTATACGCCTGATCCTCGAACGCTACTTCGCCCCCGACGTCTCCAAAAAGGTCTCCCTCATCGCCAGGGAGACAGGTTACACAAAAGAGGAAATTGAAAAGGGGCTCGCCGAAATCTCCAAACTGAATCCACATCCGGGGAGTGATTTTGACGACAGGATCATCCCTTCGGTTGTTCCCGACCTTTACGTCTACAAAGGGGAAGACGGCCGGTGGGAGGTCGACATCAACGACGGAAACCGGATCCGGCTCGGGATCAACTCCGAATACAAGGAGATGCTCAGAGAAAAGGAAACCGACCGTGAAACAAAAGATTTTATCCGGAAACACATCGGCCAGGGAGAATGGTTCATCGAGGCGATTCGTCAGCGAAGGATGACCCTCCTGCGGGTCGGTCAGGCGATCGTACGGCATCAGAGCGACTTTTTCGATTTCGGTCCGGAAAGGCTCCGCCCCCTCAAAATGCAGCAGATCGCCGATGAACTCGGAGTCGACATCAGTACCGTCTCGCGCGCGTGCAGTGACAAATGGCTCACATCCGAGATAGGCATCTACCCTCTAAAGTCGTTCTTCTCAGGTGCAATCCCATCCGGATCAGACGAACTTTCGGCAAGCGCGGTCAAAAGCCGAATCAAGGAAATGATTGACCGCGAAGAAAAACAGAACCCACTCTCCGACGAGGAGATCACGGCCCGGCTCAAAAAAGAAAGAATCGAAATCTCACGGCGGGCGGTGGCGAAATACCGCGACGAACTCAGAATTCCGAACAGCCGTGACCGGAAGGAGCGGCGCTAGCCGGCCCGCGCAAACGTGTTCCGCACCGTCGTCTCCGAACGGATCAGAAGAAAATTCATGAAACGGAACAGGAAATTCAAAAGGCGCTCCTCTCACCGCTGAGGGAGGGGAGCGCCAGTGTATTTCAGCTCTCAGGCGGGAGTGCGTGTCCCATTCTGAGCCGCTTGGTTTCCATGTAACAGCGGTTATACTCGTTGACCGGACAGACAATCGGGACCTGCTCGACCACCGAAAGACCGAACCCTTCGTAAATGAAAGCGTCGGTCTTTTTGGGGTTGTTCGTCATCAGACGAATGTTGTGAAGACCCAGGTCTTGAAGAACCTGAATCCCGACGCCGTAGTCACGCAGGTCGACCCCGTGCCCAAGCGCCAGATTGGCATCGACCGTATCAAGCCCGCCGTCCTGGAGGGCATAGGCCTTGATCTTTTCAGTCAGACCGATACCCCGCCCTTCCTGAGGAAGATAGACCAGTACACCGACACCTTCTTTTTCGATCATCGCCAGCGACTTGTGAAGCTGGTCACCGCAGTCACACCGCAGTGACGCGATCAGATCCCCTGTAAAGCAGGAGGAATGGAGACGGACCAGCGGCGCATCGACCTTCGAGGGATCACCGTAGACGACCGCGACCGGATCCCCGTCTTCGTACTTGATTTTATACGCATAGATCCGAGCCGGGCCGTATTTGGTCGGCAGATTCGCCTCGGCAACCCGCTCAACGATTCTTTCCCGCTGACGGCGGTATTTGATCAGATCTTCGATCGTGATGATCTGCAGATTATGCTCTTCGGCCAACGCCATCAGCTGCTCGGTATTGGCGCGGTTCCCGGTTTCGTTGAGAATCTCACACAAAACTCCGCAGGGACGAAGCCCCGCCAGACGAGTCAGATCGATCACCGCTTCGGTATGCCCCGCGCGGCGCAGGACCCCCCCCTCTTTTGCTTTGAGGGGGAAGAGATGACCGGGTCGTACAAAGTCACTCGGCTTACTGTTCGGATCGGCCAGTGCGAGGATCGTCGCGGTCTTTTCCTGCGCGGTAATCCCGGTCCGGCACGAGACATGGTCGACCGGAACGGTAAACGCCGTCTGCAGTGGGGCGGTGTTATCCTGAACCATCTGATTCAGATCAAGCCTCCGGCAGGCATCGGGAAGCATCGGCATACAGACCTGTCCCCGTCCGTTCCTCAGCATGAAGTTGATCCCTTCGACCGTGGCCAGTTCCGCTGCGCAGACAAAGTCCCCTTCGTTCTCGCGGTTTTCGTCATCCATTACGATGACGAGCTCACCGGCCTTTAAAGCCCTGACCGCTTCTTCAATCGTCGAAAGACGCTTTGCCATTAATCTCCTCGCTATCGTCTAATCTAGATTTTCAAACATCGCGTCAACGAATTCATCAGGATTGAACACGACAATGTCATCGGCCGATTCCCCCATTCCTACATACCGGACGGGAAGACCGACCTCTTTGCGGATTGCCGCAACGGCACCGCCGCGCGCAGTCCCGTCGAGCTTGGTCAAAAAGATTCCGCTGCACGCCGCCGATTCGGTAAACGAACGCGCCTGGCTCAGACCGTTCTGCCCCATCGTCGCATCGAGTACCAGGATCGACTCATGCGGCGCGTTTGGAATCATCTTCTGAACAACCCGCTTGATCTTTTCAAGTTCATTCATCAGATTTCGGTTCGTTTGAAGACGGCCGGCGGTGTCAATAATACACAAATCAGCACCGGTCTCCAGTGCGCGGGCAGCCGCCCTGTGGGCGACACTTGCCGGATCGCTCCGTGGGGGGCCGACAACCAGATCAAGTCCGAGGCGATCCGCCCAGATTTTGAGCTGGTCAACCGCAGCGGCGCGGAATGTGTCGGCAGCGCCCAAAACAACCTTTTTTCCCTGCGACGAGAAGAGTTTACCGAGTTTGGCAATGCTCGTCGTCTTCCCGCAGCCGTTGACGCCGCAGACGAGCCAGATCGTCGGACCGCTTTCGGCGAATCGCAGGGGGGATGTATCCTGAGCCATCAGGGTCTTGAGTTTTCCCTTGACCACTTCGATGACCGCATCTCGTTCGACCACTCGGCCGCGGAACTCCTTCTTCACCTGGTCTGCGGCCTCCTGCGCCGTCGGAACCCCCATGTCAGTCTTCACCAGGACTTCAAAGAGTTCATCGCAAAACGCGTCGTCGACCAACCGACCCTCGGTTTTGAAGAGGTCACGAACATCGGTGTTCAGAATCGAAACGGTCTTAGCCAGTCCCTGTTTCAGTCCTGATTTGATCTTACTGAAAAAACCCATTTTTGAGCTTCCCTTGTGAACGCACGTTTTATTCCCGGGAGAGCGTCTCCCCGCCGGCCGGGGGGCTGTTTTCCTGTACGACCCGTCCGAGAATCCCATTAATGAATTTCGGAGACTCGGCGTCACGCCCGAACTTTTTCCCCAGTTCAACCGCCTCGTTAATCACCACTGCGGCGGGTGTTCCAAGCTGAATCTCGGCGACCGCCATCCGGAGGATGTTTCGGTCAGTCAGCGACATCCGGTCGAGCCGCCAATTCTCGGAAGCCTCTTCCAGACGCCGGTCGACCGCATCCCGACCGGCAAGAGTGGCGCGGATCAGAGTCCGCGCGAAATCACTCCACTGCGCGACATCTTCGGACGAAATCTTCCCGCGGGGAAGTTCTTCGGGCGGAAGAAGCGCGTCGTATTCATCGGTCGCGTCTGTCCCGGAAAGCTCGGCAAACTTCGCGCGAATGTACTCATCATCCAACGCGGTGAGTTCACCTGAAATAACATCGTGCTCACAGATGATCTGAAAGGCGATCGTCCGCGCAAAACTCCTCCCGCGAAAACCGGATTTCCTGATCTCGTTCGTCATGGCCGGGGGTTACTTTCCCTTTTTAAAAGACTTCGATTTTCCTTTTTTGCCGTGCTCGGCATGCGGCTTCCCCTCCTTACGGGACTTTTTGCCGTGATCCGGTTTCCCGTCTTTTTTCCGACCGAACCCCTTCCCGTGGCGGGGAGGGAAGTCGCGCTCGAAACGGGACGGGCGGCGATGGTCGTATTCGTCTTCACCGCCGTATTCGTCGTAGAGATCTTCGTCATCATCGAACTCGCCGTTTTGGTAGCGGCGGACATTGCCGGCCAGCGACGGGAGAAACAAGGTTTCGTCATCTTCAATCGGAGTCGGCTCGGGAAGCTGCGAGATGATATCGAGCATTTCCAGAACCGCCTGTGCTGCCTCGACCCCCTTGTTGCCGAGCTGTTCGCCGACAATCTTGTCAGAGCCGGGAACCTGCATCGTCGACCGGGCGGCAGCCTGCTCAATTGTATTGCACGTCAGGACACCGAACCCGATCGGGATATCGGCGTCGACGGACAGGCGCGCCAGCTGAAGACTGACGGCACGGTTGATATGCTCATCGTGGGTTGTCTCTCCCTTGATAACGCAGCCCAGGCAGATCACCGCCTGATAATCCTGATCGAAGGCGAACCGCTGAGCCATCATCGGGATCTCAAACGCGCCGGGAACCCAGACCACGTCAATATCGGCATCGCGAACCCCCCCCTCTTTCAGCTGTCCCAGGGCTCCTTCCAGAAGGCGTTCGGTGATCGTCTTGTTATACTTCGCGACGACAACCGCAATCTTCCCGGTTCCCATGGGGGGGTATTTCCCTTCATAAACGGTCATGACACATTCTCCTTTTTGAAAGTGCGGTCTCTCCGGAATGATCAATACTGCGAAAGATTCAGACTCATCAGAAACTCGGCGTTATTCTGCGTCTTGGCGAGTTTCTGCGTCAGGAATTCCATCGCATCGGGAGGATTCATTTCGTTAAGGATCCTGCGGAGAACCGACATCCGTTTGTGTTCTTCGGGATCGAGGATCATCTCTTCGCGGCGCGTACCGCTGCGCGAAATATCGATGGCGGGCCAGATCCGCTTGTCGACCAGAGAACGGTCGAGCCAGATCTCCAAATTTCCCGTTCCTTTGAATTCCTCAAAAATGACCTCGTCCATTCGGCTTCCGGTATCGACCAGGGCGGTGGCGATGATCGTCAGCGATCCGCCTTCTTCGACCTTACGGGCGGAACCGAAAAACTTTTTCGGCTGCTGAAGCGCGCCGGCGTCGACGCCGCCGGAAAGGGTCTTGCCGCTCGTCGGACACTCGTTGTTCCAGGCACGCGCCAGACGGGTGATCGAGTCGAGGAAGATCACCACGTCTTTACCGTACTCGACCATCCGTTTCGCCTTGTCGAGAACCATTTCCGAAACCTGGATATGGCGGGCGGGCGCTTCGTCGAAGGTGGAGCTGATCACCTCGCAGTGGGGGCCTTTCACCTGCCGTTCCATATCGGTCACCTCTTCGGGCCGCTCATCGACCAGAAGCATGAAGACATACGCATTCGGGTAGTTGGTAAGAACCGAACGGGCCATCTTCTGCATGAGGATCGTCTTCCCCGCGCGGGGAGGGCTGACGATCAGACCGCGCTGACCGAACCCCACCGGAACGACCAGATCGACAACGCGCGTGTTTATATCCTCATCGGGCGTCTCCAGAACGATCCGCTGATTGGGATGCATCGCGGTCAGGTCGTCAAAGAGAGGCTTGTTCAGAAGGACGTTCGGGTCGTCGTCGTTGATCGACTCGATTCTCAGAAGGGCGAAATAGCGCTCTTTTTCTTTCGGAGGGCGGATCTGGCCGAAGACGGTCGATCCGTTCCGCAAGCCAAAACGGCGGATCTGACTCGGCGAAATGTAAATGTCGTCGGGACAGGAGAGATAATGGAATTCGGGATTCCGAAGAAAACCGAATTCTTCAGGAAGAATCTCAAGCGTTCCCTCGCCGTACATCAGACCGCTCTCCTTGATCTTTTCTTTGAGGACACGAAAACACGCTTCACGTTTTTTCTTGCCGTCCGTATCCTCAGTATCGTATTTGCGCGCCTCCTTAACCAGATGCTGAGCGTCCATCTCTTTCAGAGACGCGATGAAATCGGCACCGGTCATTTCAGGCGAGTCAAGTTCAGCAATCTCTTCGGCCGTGAATATCTCGGCTGGGGGCAGGTCGGCGTCTTTGTTGTGGTAACGGTCCGATGCGAGCTCCTCGGCAAGCGAAAGGGGTTCACCGTACTTGCCGCGCGGGGCGTTTTCGGGTTCCATCTGATCGAGCAGCTCATTCGGGTACCCGGGATTCGTGTAGCGCCGGCCGTAATACGGGCGGTAGGAACGTTCCTGCTGCTGGAAGTTTTCGGGTGCGGTGCCGTTCTCATCGGCATTGACCGGTTCGGAACCGCCGCGGATATCGCTGTCGCGGATCACACGCAGATCCGTGTCACGGAAGTGACGGCGGTAGAAGCGTTCCTGGCGGTAGCCTCCCTGACGGTACCCGTCCTGCTGATACCCGTCCTGCTGATAGTTCTGACGGTAGCCCCCCTGACGATAGCCGTCCTGCTGATAGTTCTGACGGTAGCCCCCCTGACGATACCCTCCCTGGCGGTAACCGTCTTGGCGATACCCATCCTGACGATAACCGTCCTGACGATAAGGGCGGCGTCCTTCCTGAGAATCACCATCCTGACCTTCACGGTTCTGACTGTAACCGCCGCGGTAATCGCGGCCGTCCCGATCATCACGCGAGTAGCGGCTGCGGTATTCGCCGCGCGAACGGTCGCTGAACGGGCTGCGATTCCAAATCGAGCCGCGGGAGCGCGAATAACCGTCGGAGTCCCCCTCATCAGACCCCCCGGCATCGGAAGAATCGCGTTCGTCACGGTTACCGTATCGATTCCACCGGGAATTGTCGTCAAAAGAGCGTCGGGACCGGCCGCGATACGAACGGGGTGCGGACGCGTCTTCATCCGAGGGATCGGCGGGAACATCCGTCTCGTCCTGACGGGCCGATTCGGCCGGCTCGCTTCGGCGGCGGCGCATCAGAGATGAGGAGTTCCAGATCTCCGAAATTTCGTCTTCATCATTCGAATAAGAGTTCTGATCATCATCGGACGAGCTGAAGTCCTCGTCGGTGCGGTCAAATTTGTCGTTTTCCTGCGGGTAGTCATCCGAAGGGTTCATCTTCTTACGCGGCATAAAAATCATCTCCTTGTCCAGACCGCCGGTCTGAAACGGTTAAAAAGTGGAATGCGGGGGGGAAGCTTAAAAGCTGATTCTCTCCATAAAATCGATGTCCGACGAATACCGCTGAAATTTCGACAGGGGCAATACGCTGGAAAGGGAAACTCCAAAAGGCATCGTGGGGGGCGTCTTTGCTTTCCGGCTTCGGTCAACAAAAACGTTCATCCGCTCGGGATGAAAAAGAAGCGGCACGCGAGGCACCGAATACCCTGATATTCTATCTGCTGACGTTAAAGAAGACAAGGGGGGGAAGAAGAAAAACCCCGCGGAAGCTTCCGTGCTTCCGCGGGGTTTCGGCAGGATTTTGCTATAGTCTCACCGCTTGGATCAATCCCAGAAGTCCTTCGGGTTGATGTTGACGCGGATCGTGCTGAAGACGACGTTAAAGAGGGTTTCGAAGTTGGTGTATTCCACCAGAATCACGTCGTTCGGCTCGACATAGATCCGGCTCGACGGATCGCGGAGCGCGTCATTCTTCTTCAGCGAGATGGCCACCTGGCGGCCGTTGTGGTTCCGGATGATCAGAATCCGGCTCGGGGCGAGGAGGAAATTGCTCCGACCGCCGTTCGTATTATCGGTACCGCCCACCCCGGCACCGACGCCGCCGCCGGCCGCAGCGATCGCCGAAAGCACGTCGAGATCATAGTCGCGCGGGATTGCGTGGACGCCGCCCTTGAGCATGCCGCCGGTATAGTAGACTTCCGCTTCGCGGGACTGGATATAGAGGACATCGCCGTCGCGCAGGGTCACATCGTCGCTCGTCAGCCGGGGCGGTTCTTCGCACGGAAGAACGCGCAGCGGGATGCGGATAATCCCCATATCCGAACCGAATGAGTCGAGCGAACCGGTCTCATTGTAGCGGTCACTGACACTGCGGGCGAACGCTTCGCTGTCTTTCGGCAGGTAATCTCCCTCGTCGATGTTGACGCCGTCGCTGCTCGTCTTGCGGAGAATGATCAGTTCATTCTTCGCGTTCAGACCGGGCATACCGCCGGAACGGGAGAGCGCTTCCAGAATATCGTTCTTGTAGACCGGCAGGGAGAGGGAAACCGCGCTGCCGCGCCCGACACTCCCGAAGTAGGTTTCGCCGGTTCCCTTTTGGGCGGTGAGCTGTGTTGTGCTCGAAGAACGGACCGGATCGATCCCCAGATTCAGGTCCTCACGGATCACGCAGACGTTGATCGTCCGTTTCTTGATCAGCGTGACGCTAATTTTGGCCTCACTCCCCAGGAGACGTTTCTTGATCGTGTAGGCGGTGCGGATCGCGTTTTCCGCCTCGATCAGCGACATTCCCTCGACGTAGATCGGTTCGGCCAGAAGCGGAAGCGACAGAGTCCCGTCGCTCCGAACCGGATAGGGGTACCCCGAAGCGGGGTCTTCGTCCGTTTTCCCGTCCACGTTGTAGACCGGCGGAGGAACATCCTCGCTTCCGGTTACGGTGGAAATATAAATCCCGAGCACATCGCCCGGACCAAGAAGTTCCACCGGAGGCCGGTCCATTCGGAGCTTGACCATATTGATCTGCTCCATGCTTGACCGTGGTCCCTCATTCCTCATGCTGGCATACCCTGCCACCGAGACCGTCTCCCGCTGCGGGATCGAGGTACAGCCGGCCAACAGGCCGAGGCCGACCGCAACGATCAGCGAGAGAAACTTCCCATTAGACTGCTTTTTCATAACAACATCCTGCTGTTTTGTCTTGGAATCCGTTCCGAAGACTGTCCAAAGGCCTGCACTGTGAGACCTTATTTCTGTGCCTTCAGATATTTCGGTTATTTGCTTCCCACACTTTCGTAAAAACCGTTAAAATTGAAAGATCGATCAAAAATCGCATTTCACTTCCGATCGGAAGGACCCTCCCGGACTGTTATTCCCCTGAAAAAACAGGTATAATCAATGGGCAACTTCACATAAATGGGCGTTCTTCCTTCCGCAAAACCGGGCGAGGTTCGGTCGGAAGCCGTACCGAGAAACGACCAGGAATTCAGGAATTACCTAAGAAGGAACATGAGCAGTACAGAAAACAAACCGCTTCCCAGTGCCGAAGAGCGCGCGAAAATTGCGGCGCAAATCATCGCCGAAAATAAGGGCACCGATATCAAAATCCTCGACCTGCGCGAAATCACCCGCGTCTTCGATTTCTTTGTGATCGCCTCGGGGACGAGCCGTCGGCAGCTCCACGCAATCAGCGATGAAATCGACGACCGCTTTGAAAAGGAGATGGGGGACCGGCGCCGCGGGATCGAGGGATATCAGGAGAGCCGCTGGATCGTACTTGATTACGGCGACGTTGTCGTCCATCTCTTTGAACCGGAAAAACGCGAATTCTACGCTCTCGATGAACTGTGGGGAAACGCCCGCGAAATCCCTTTCGTTCCCCCTGCGGCGGCCCAATGAAGGTCATCGGAATCATCGGCGGGATCGCTTCGGGAAAGAGCCGGGTTTCGGCCGAACTGGTGCGCCGGGGCGCCCGGCTCATCGATGCCGACCGAATCGGGCACGACCTCCTCAAAACGAGTCCGGTAAAAGAGGCGATCCGCGCACGCTGGGGGGCTGCCGTCTTTCAAGGCGAAGAAGTCGACCGTTCCCTTTTGGGACGGGTGGTCTTCGGTGCCCCCGGCCCGGAAGAGGTTGCCGCGCTCAATGAGATTCTCCATCCCGCGATCACCGCTGAGATTGAAAGAGAACTGACCGCCTGCCGCGCGCAGGGGGAATCGCTCGTTCTTCTGGATGTTCCTCTCCTTTGCGAGATCGGTCTTGACCGCTTCTGCGACAAAATCATTTTCGTTGATGCCAATCTTACATGCCGGCAAAAACGGGCCGCCGCGCGCGGCTGGTCGGGCAACGAGCTCCGGCGGCGTGAGGCGCAACAGCTTCCGCTCGACGAGAAACGCGCCCGGGCCGATCTGACCATTGACAACAACGGACCCGAAGAGATGATCGCCCCGCAGATCGACCGTTTTTTCGGCCGGCACAACTCCTAAAAACCGAACAACTGCGCCCGGCGTTGAAAGATCTGGTGAAAATCCCCCTTTTTTGAATGTCCCATTAAAAAAAAGATTCGATAGTCAGGATAAGGGAGTAGAATGCCGAAGGGAATTCTCAGGTTTTTTTATTTTTTCCCCGCAAAGGACTAGAAAAACCGGAGAAGATGAGTATAATAGGACCAATTGGAAATTTTACCCGGGTTCGGCAATCCCATTCCTCGCTCCGATTCGGAGTAAACCGCCGAACAGATTTTTCGAATAGGTAGAGCCCATGTCAAGTTTTAAAGTGGCCTTTTTGTTCTTTGCGGCGATGCTTCTGAGCGTCTGTCTGCAAAACACCACCCTCTCGGCAGATGACGCCGACGGCGCAGATGCCCTGAACCTGGTTTCAACCGAAGCTGAACCGGTGGAAGCCGATATCGCGGTTCCCCAGGATCAAGAGAACACTGAGGGGAACAAAGTCATTCACGGCCGTGTTTTCACGGTTCCCGTTGGCGAAGATCATTACATTCCCTACGGCGTTGTTCACGGGACGTTCACCAAAGACGGTCAGATCGTTGCCGAGTTCACCACCAACGAGCAGGGCGAATTCACCATTTTCGGCCTGGACGCTGGCGACTGGGACGTAATGGCCGAGCAGGAGCGCGACGAGGTCTTCGGTTCGGCTGAGATCACCATCGCTTACGATGTCTTCCAGGAAGACACTCTTGTCCTCTTCCTGAACAAGTGCGGACTGGCCCGTTTCCCGAACGAGTTCGACCCGGCTCTCCCCCTGGCTGAAAATAAGGTCAAATATTGGCAGTATGTCAATTGCGTCGGAACCGGTTCCAAAACCCCCGTGAAGGCCTCCGATTATTCCGCCTCTGATGCCTACGCCACTGCATGCAACACATGCGGTCAGACTGCATATGACGCCTGCGGCTCCTGCGGCAGTGCCTGCTGCGCGCCTTGCGGTAACGGTCTCGGCGCACTGGGGCTTCTCGGTCTCCTTGGCCTGATCGGGCTTTCGCATCCGGTTCCCCCGATCTCCCGTTTCTGACGCCATAAGTTTTCAGGATACCGAAGCGCGGCGGGTATTCGCCGCGCTTTTTTTATTCCCTGTTTCTCAAATTTCTATGTTTCTTGTTTTGTAAAACGATTTTCCGTCCACCGCCCTTCTTCAAGCTGCAGCAGATGGGCAAGACGCGAAAAACGGAGAAAACAGAAAGCGATTCTTCACCTCGTCCGGTGTGAAAATCCCCCTTAACAACCCCTCTTTTTTTCTATATACTCAGTCAGCATACTCTGTGCGTCTTTTTCGGTACCGATCCGAAACGGCAGAGAACCGGCTTTCAAGGGACAATTAAGACACGCCACTCGGCAATAAGAGAGACGTTCCATGAGCAAAACAAGCAGAAAGCATACCCCCTCCACAAACGCGGGAATGAAAGTTATAGCACCGCGCGGCCCCCAGATCGCGCGCAGGGATGTCGACATCTTCGACATTCTGGTCATGATGCGCCGGCAGTTCTTGGTAATTCTCCTGCTCCTCTTCACCGGGATCGGTATGGCATGCTACAAATACTCCATCACACCGAACCGATACGC
>ONWH01000331.1 GCA_900321495.1 uncultured Planctomycetota bacterium | reverse complement strand
GATTATTCTATTTATCTCCCGGATTGTATTCAAGATCAATAAACCATCTGTTTTATCGAAAAATAATAAACTCTATATTGTTGTTATCTTTACCAATGGTCCATATTATAGGCATTTTAACATCTGTGTCAACATCGATAATCTTCTAAAGTCTGAATTTCCTTTTTATTCTTCTTATCTTAACAGTTTGCGGGGCGATCGTAAGCCTGACCCAGAGAAATCTATTTTTTTACAAAGTCGAGTCTGGCGCGAAACGGATGGAGACGATCGGCACGAGTACGCGCATCGTCAAGAAGAATTTCCAGGCTCGGCGTAATTTCCCCGTTTGCGGGGGAAATCCGCTTCCCGTTGAACGTGACATCGATCCTTTGGTCGAAGTTCACCATTTCAGGAGCAAGGTAGACTGTACAAGCTCGTGCGGATGAGACGATTCTGATTTTATTTTCGCCGACGGGCTGAATGTCAGTTTTGGCCGGGGAATATTTTGCCGGCAATTTCCCGACCGTCCAGTTGATTGGGAGAACCATCGTTTTTTCGGGAAAATCTCCCAGTTCTGCCATCCAAAAGTAATAGTCCCACGGACGCATCGAATAGACGGTCATTCGCTCTTTAGGGAAAAAGTTGCGGGATCGCGATCCCATCCACTCGAAAATGCGGATTAGCTCGTCTGAAAAGGATTCGTTCCCGCGGCCTCGGAAGACCACGCAGGTCATATCGAAAGGGTGAACCTGATTCATTCCCGGGTCGAGTACTCCTCTGCTCAACGCGGTTTTTCCTCCGTCAAGTTCCCCGGTTACGGCGTATATGGGGACGTATTTTGCATTCTTGCGGAGATAGTACGGGTAACGGTTCGCTTTACCGCAGATCGGAATAATCCCCGCCCAGAGATCGGGGTGAGAAAGCCCCAGATCCCAAGCCGCGTCTCCTCCGGCCGAATGTCCACTCAGGAAAACGCGGTCGGTGTCGATCGAAAAGCGGCGCATAGCGTCGCGCAACGCGTAGAGAACCGCTCCGCTTTCGGAACCCGAACCGTGGTAGATCTCCTCATCTTTTCCCCAACGGGGCGCGATGACAATATATCCGAACCTTGTTCCCTGGCCGAGACGCTGTTTGAGAATCGTTCCGTCATCGGCCTTTTTTTCGGTCCAGGACCCCGCCCACCAATCGATTTGCATCTGAGGGGTTGTCCGTTCCCCGTGAAGGGTAACGACCGTCGGATATTTTCGATTTGGGTCGTACTCCGGAGGGAGTTGGACCGTGTATTGGAAAGTTTTTCCGTCTTCAAATGAAGGAACTTCAATCTGGTAATATCCGGGGAGAGTCGGATCGACAGGATCCGATTCAAGAGGGGGTTTCATATATCGAAGAACACGCGCGGGCGTTTCCAAAGGACTTGAGGATTCTTCGGATTTAATCTGTTCGAGAATCGAGGTACGCTTTGTCGGGACCGACTCGAGGAGATAGGCTTTGGTTTGATTTCGAAGCCGGACCATCGAAAGAGCCAGTTCCAGACGGTTGTCGGTTCCGGCGTTTCCGGCGAGCCATCCTGAGATTCCGATCGCCAGACGTTGCTCGTTACCGAGACTTTCGTCGTTCAGGGAAAGGAGAAATTCCGCGAAGCGATTCGAAGTGTTCGGATTGAGTTCCCGGTCGATTTCATCGAGAATCGTCAGGGTTTCCCGCTTTTGATCTTCATTCGTCAGAGCATCGGTCATCCGATGGAGTTCCCGCCGGATCCGTTCCTCTTTGTCGTCCTCTTCGGTATATTGGCGGGCCAGCGTACGAACCGACTGGGTCAGATCGGAGGAGATGTTTTCGGCGGAAAACGCCTCGATTAAGGATCGGACATTTCGATGTTGTCCGGCATTTCTACGGAGTTGCAGCTCGTCGACCAGACGGGTTGCGGAGAGTTGCCGGATCATTCGAAGCCCGGCGTCCAATTGTTCGGTATGGTCCGGCTCGTCTTTGAAATCGCGGATGATCTCTTCCAATTCGGCGGCGGCCTCTTCAAAAAGCTCCGCTTGGGTATAGAAAAGGTAGATCCGCAACCGATCGGAGAGAGATGTTGGATCGATAGTTCTGCGAAGCATAGAGGTCAGAAAGTCACGCCGAAACGAATGGGGGGAGAAGCGCATATCGATCCCCATGTTGATCCCCTGGACTCGGACGTAGCCCGGAGCAATTTCGGTGATTCCTTGGATCAGCGGAGTTCCGTT
>ONWH01000080.1 GCA_900321495.1 uncultured Planctomycetota bacterium | reverse complement strand
CGACAAGAATTACACGAAGGCGAAGACCTTCTACAAAGGGCTCCTGGCCAAGTACAGCAACTCGGTCCTCCGGCGCGACGCGATGGAGCGCCTCTACTGGATCGGGGTCTACTGGGTCAAATGCGCCGAGGAAGACCCGGAAGTGATCGGCCGGTTCGAGGGGAAGGAACGGCCCCGTTTCAGCGACTTTGCCGGCGCGAAAGACGCCTTTGAGACAATCTTCACCAACGATGTCTCGGACCGCGGACGCGCGCCCGACGCTGTCTTTGCGCTGGCCAACGCCTATATGCGGCGCGGCGTGCAGCAGGGGGACGCCTCGTTCGAAGAGGCCGCCAAATATTACCAGCGGCTTTACGAGTTCTATCCGGCGTGCAAGTACGCGGACAAGGCGTACCAGCTGGCGATGCTCGCGCTCTATCAGTCGTACCGCGGGCCGTTCTACGACTCAACCCCGCTGCGCCGGGCCGAAGAGATCGCCAAGGCCGCCCAGCGCGCCCGCAAAGGGGATCAGAAGGTGATTGAAGAGCAGCTCCGGCTCATCCGCGAGAAGCAGGCCGAATATCTTCTGGTCCGCGGCGAGTACTACGAAAAGAAGAAGATTTACGCTTCCGCGCGGAGCTACTACCAACGCCTGATCGACGAGTATCCCGACAGTGAATACGCCGCGAAGGGAGCCGAACGCTACACGGCGATCCGCGAGAATCCCGCCGAAAAGGATCAGTTCGCGCTGATCCGTCCGATCGCGCCGTTCCTTCCCGACTCCAAGAACCAGTACTTTGAAGATCAGCCGGCCGGACAGCTGAGCGCTGCCGGGAACGGGGGTGAACACTCCGAAGAGAACGACATTGCCCGGTCCGACTTCACCCAGCTCGAAAAGACCGCCGAAACCGAACGGCCGGAAGGGGAGATGCGTTAAGATGAGCCGAAGGAGCGCATACTTTCAAATGACGCGCGGACTTCTCGCCGTGTTTCTGTTCCTGGCGCTTGCCGCCGCCGGATGCAGCGGATATCATTTCGGCACACGCGGGCTCTATACGTCGGAGATCAGGACCGTTTTCGTGCCGATAGCCGAAGCGGACACCTACCGCCATGATCTGGGAGAGCGGCTGACCGAAGCGGTCTGCAAACGGATCACCGACCGGACCCCGTTCGACCTCGCCTCATCGCAGAATGCCGACAGTATCCTTTTTATCCGTTTGAAATCGGAGAACCAGTATATCTCCGGACTCGATCGGTATAACAACACGCGCCAGAAGAACATGGTCTGGTGCATTTCCGCGGAATGGAAGACGCGTCAGGAAGAGACTCTCGCGCGGCTCGACCCGATCCCGCTCACTTCGATCGGCGTTTCGGTCAACGAGATGTCCTACCTGGTCGCCGAAATGGGACAGTCGACCGCCACCGTACAGCAGGACCTTATCGACAAGCTCGCCGACCGTGTCGTCGGCCTGATGGAAGAAAAATGGTAGCCGGGACCGAAGGGCCGAGCCGGAACGAACTCTGTCACGCGGCGCGGCGGAATAACCCGGAACGTCTTGCGGAACTTCTCGCACGGGGTCTCGACCCAAACGTTCAGGATGAGGAAGGGCGGACTCCTCTGCGGATCGCCGCTGAGAAGAATCACTGCGCGCTGATCCGTCTTCTGGCCGGTTCGGGCGCCGACCCCGATCTTCCGAACCGGGACGGACTGACGCCGCTCTCTGCCGCGATCGTGCGGCGGCGTCGGAGAGCGGCCGAACTTCTCCTGGCCGAAGGAGCCGATCCGAACCGGCCGGACGCCGACGGCCGGACACCGCTTTGTCTGGCGGTTCTCTGCGACATGTGGGATCTGATCCCTCCGCTGGTCCGCGCCGGAGGACGGCCGGACGAACCGATCGGCTACGACTACACGCGCCCGCCGGCCGACGCCGAACAGGCACTTCTGCGCGAGTATTTCATCGAATACGGTATCGACGTCCGCCGGAAAGCGGGCGGGGTCTCGCTGATGCATGCCGCCGCCCGTGCCGGCCGGATTGAAACACTCCGTTTTCTGGAATCGGAGGGGCTCGGCCGCGAGATGCGCGATCCGGACGGGAAAACCCCGCTTTTGACCGCCTACGAGCATCATCAGACCGATGCCGCCGCTTACCTCCTGGCGCGGGGCGCGGATTTCGAGTCGGCCGATCTTTTCGGCGAGACTCTTCTGCATAAGGCCGTTCGGTTCAACGATGCCGAGACGGCCGCCGAACTTCTCCGGCGGGGCGCCGACCCGAACCGCGCCGACGCCGACGGCAAAACCGCCCTGCACAAAGCCGCCGAGAACGGACGGCGCGGTCTTATACCTCTTCTCGTCGAATTCGGCGCGGACTGTTCCGTGCGCGACTCTTCCGGCCGGACCTACGCCGACTATCTCCGCTGCTGG
>ONWH01000279.1 GCA_900321495.1 uncultured Planctomycetota bacterium | reverse complement strand
TTCCTGAAAGCGAACGGAATGAGTCTGCGCGGATAACCCGCAGTCCGGAAAGAGTCGGAAAAGAAAGTGCTATGAGTTTTTTACAGCTGGCGGGCAAACGGTTCCTGATCTTCGGCGTGGCGAACAAAAAGAGCGTTGCCTGCGCCGTCGCGAAGATCCTTCTCGGCGAGGGGGCGGATCTCTTTCTGGTCGTTCGGGACGGGACGGTGCGCGAGCGCGTCGCGAAACTTTTTCCCGATCAGCCGGTTTTCTGCTGCAATGTCGAGTCGGACGATGAGATCGCCCGGCTTCGCGCCGAACTGGATGAGGCGGTCAAAAAGGACGGCCGGCTCTTCGACGGGCTTCTCCATTCGATCGCGTTCGCCGATTTTTCGGAAGGGTTAAAGCCGTTCCACGAAACGCCGAAAAAGGCGTTTTTCCAGGCGATGGACATCTCCTGCTTTTCGCTCGTCTCGATCGCCCGCACTCTCGAGCCGCTTCTGAGCCGGACCGCGTCGGTCGTGACCGTCTCGATTTCAACGACCCGCATGGCGAGCGAGAATTACGGCTACATGGCGCCGATCAAGGCGGCACTCGACTCGTCCCTGGCGTTCCTCACGAAGTCGTTTTCGGAGATTTCCGAGATCCGGTTCAACGCCGTCGCCCCGGGTCTGCTCAAGACGTCGGCCAGCGCGGGTATCCCCGGCTATCTGGACAGCTACCTGTTCGCCGAACAGACGATTCCGCGGCACCGCGCGGTCGCCACCGATGAGGCCGCCGCCGCCGCGGTTTTTCTTTTGAGTCCCGCGTCGAGCGGAATTACCGCGCAGAAGATCGTCGTCGACGCCGGAATGGAAATCAACTTCTTCAATAAAGAGACGATTAAAAAAGCCGTCGGCTGAGCCGCCGGCCCGCATCAGGGCGGCCGATCCGGTCCGTTCCGGCGCCGTGCGCCGTATTATGCCGTGCCCTCATCGGGGCCGGCAGCTTGTTGGCGGCGTGTCCGGGGGCCGCCGATTTATCTCTTGCCTCATTTCGGAAAAAAGACGATGATTGTTCCCGCAGGGCGTCCTGTTCGGCGCGTTGCTTCGGTCCACCATACTGCGGGAGAGTTCCTTGCGCGCACTCGGTTTTATCGTTGCTCTCATGGCGTTCTGCGCCGGCTGCTGCTGTCTGAACGACACCGGCCGTGTCGGCACGTATACCGAGGTGCCGAAAGTGACCGTGACCGCGGGGGAGAAGCTCAACCCTCTTTTTGTGCAGACCGAAGATCCCGACTATCTCTGGGAATCGATCGTCGATGTCGTCGATAACTATTTCCCGATACCGCACGAATACCCGATTCAGACCTACAAATATCAGGGCGACGACGGTGCGGTCCATACCACGCAGACCGAAGGGCGGATCGATACCGATCCGGTGATCGCCGCCGGGCTTTTCGAGCCGTGGAAGAAGAATTCCGTGACCTGTCAGCAGCGGACCGAAGCGACGTTCCAGACGGTTCGCCGAAGCGCGGTGGTGCGTGTCGTGCCGGAACAGGGGGGGTATTCGATCCATGTGGCGGTCTACAATGAGCTCGAAGATATGGCGCAGCCGATGAACGCCGGGGCCAACGGGAGCAACCTTCTTTTCTTCGACGACATGTCGGCGCTCGAATATCCCGCCGGAGAGGTTCCGCGCCATGAGGGATGGATTCCGACCGGCCGGAACACCGAAATGGAAGACTACATCCTGCAGGAGATGGCGTGGCGGTTCCAGAACGCGCCGGTTCTGATCAATCCGGAAAACGCCAATGCCAAACCCCGCTCGTGACCTCCGAGCCGGGATGTCTATGTTTCCGTCCACGCGAAATGATTCGCGTGGATATCGTCGAATATGCTGCCGTCCTCGTCAAACCCCAAAACGGATAAGAGCTTCCTGTTGATTTTATTCCTGTATTGTTCGGGGAACTTGATGTTTTCCTGAAGTCCGCCGGCGTTCATTTTTGTGACGATAAAACGGTCTTCTTCTGCCATCATCTTTTTTGCCGTGAGGGCAAAGAATTTCCTGTCGCTGTCATCGAGCAGATTAAACGGCACCGGCATGCTGTAAAAGAGGTTTATGGGATATGTGATTCCTCCGTCGTAGATTCTCCACCACCAATACGCAAAACTTGAGTTTATCATGCAGTACAGAAAGGAGTGCCGGTCTTTGTCGGCCACATGAACGGTTATGGATCCCGTTCTGCTCAGTTTTCTGCCGGATGCGGTCGTGTAATACCGGCACGTGTTCGGCATGTCGATCAGGCGGCCTGCGCCGTCCCCGGAGATAAAATCTCTGACAACGAACCGGGATTTCTCCGTCCAGGCTTCGAAGATGCCGTAGTGCTTCCTGCCGACCTTGGCGAACATCGTGTTGCGGCCGCCGACAAGCTGCCGCCTGTCAGGGAGCGTCTTTTCCAGAACATCGCATTTGAGAACGCTGTTCCGCTCCCTGTTCTTGAAACGGATCAAAGGGGACACCCTAAAGCCCGATTCTTCCGATGAACGATGCAGAACCGTGACGGCCGCCCGTACCGAATTCGCCGTGTTTGTATTGAAAATGCCGTGTTTTCTGCCGCAGAAAATGGTGCCGGGGATATTGTCAAACGCGACGATGAAACCGTTCCCGCATCGGCACATTTCCTTCCGCAGGGGGTAAAATTTCGCGGCGGAGATGAAACTGAAAGGCGAGATGACCACGGAAGCCGCGGATTGCCCGAATATCTTTCCCATAAAAGCCGAATACAGCTCTCTGGTGTGCAGTAAAACATCGGAACGGTCCCAGTCGCTCCGGATCATGTCGGCACGCGCGTACGGAGGATTTGAAATGACCTTGCAGTTCTCGGGGAGCCGGACCGACTCATCTAAAAAATCGCAGCATATGCCGTTAACGGAATCCGCGGTATCCGGGCCGTATTTGACCGCAATGATTGTCCGGCATATTTTCAGCGCGACATGATCGAAATCGTACAGGTAGAGATTGCCCGAAGAGATGAGTTCCCTCGCCCTGTCAAATCCGATGGAGTCGAGGTAGGTTAAAATGAGTTTTCCCGTGCCGCACGCGACGTCGCAGACGGCTGTCCCCCCGCACTGCTGAAGCCACCCGCACATCACCGCGGCCACATCGTCGGGTGTGTAGTACTGTCCGCTCTTCTTTTTTAAAGTTTTATCCTGAACGGCGAGCCCGATTTCATAGAGCTCTCCGAAGTTTTTGACATCCAGAAATTCCGGTGTCGAATCTTTATGAGCAACCGCAAACCGGCATATGCGGTCCCAGGTCTTCTCCAGGCCGTCAGATTCCACGTCGCTTATGTAATCTGCCAGTTTGTAGCAGCTCAGACGTTCAACCGATTTTTTCGACAATCCGTCAGAGCCCCTGCCGGATGTTCTGCCGCCGGCGCTCTTAAGAGAAGGAGTTGCAAAACGACCGTTCCGGATCCGCATCATCGGCGAACAGATTTCCTTTTCGGACAGTTGAGAAATTCAGAACGAACCCGCAGAGGCGTTTGCGCTCTGACAGTCCGACCTGTTCATTCTAACGGTAACGGCAAACCGCTTCAAGAGAATGCCGTCAATCTTCGGGAGGAATCTTCCGCCGCAGCACGGTTCGCGGAAAAATGCTATGCAAAAAGAGATCCGGTCACTTCGCCACGCTGTCGCCGGTAACGTCGGCGTTCCAGCTTCGGGGCAGATCGTAGCCGTGCGGGCGCATCTGCAGATTGCGCGGCCCGATATTGGCGTTCGGATACGGA
>ONWH01000022.1 GCA_900321495.1 uncultured Planctomycetota bacterium | reverse complement strand
TGGCGCATGTCGTCCTGTTTCTTTTCGTCCCGCGAAAAGATGCGGATCTCACCGATATCGGACTTGATGAACCGGTTCAGAACCGCGTTGCCGAACGAGCCTGTTCCGCCGGTAATCAGGAGCGTCCTGTTTTCAAAAATCGAACCCATCTGTCTCTCGCCTGTGAAGGTGCCGGGTTGTTCAAGGAAAGATTGTGATAATCCCCCTCGATTTTACCCGATCCCCTTTCGGCGTCAATCTTTTTCCGGCGGCACGAAACGGGAGTTTTTAATTTTTTCAAGGCAGTTCCCTTTCTTGATTTTCTTTCCGGAACGAAATATAATCGCCTGTTAACGGTACATCAGGCAGTCTTGAACCTTCTGTCCGGGAGGTTCGGAGAGGGGCGTGCCGGGCGCGCTTTCCTTTCCGGTTAAGTTTCAAGGAGTTTTTCAATGAAAAAGTTTCAACTGGCGTTCATGTGGGTGCTTGCCCTCCTTCTCGGTCTTTCGGCGGCCGCTGCCGCGGAAAAACCGAAATATGTCTTCCTCTTCATCGGCGACGGGATGTCGATTCCTCAGCGGATGATGGCCGAGGAGTTCAATATGCGTCTGAACGGGGAAGGGCTTGCGATCAACTCGTTCCCGTATCAGGTGATGACGACCACGCGGTCGGCGAATTCGTTCATTACCGACTCGGCCGCCAGCGGCACCGCGATCGCCTGCGGTGAAAAGACCGATAACGGGACGATCGGGATGGATTCCTCGAAAACGCGGAACCTGGTTTCGGTTGCCGAAGTGGCGCGCGATGCGGGCAAGAAGGTCGGGATCATTACCAGTGTGACGATCAATCATGCCACTCCGGCGGCGTTTTACGGCCATAACCCGAGCCGCGGGAACGGCTACGAGCTCGGTCTGGACCTGATCAAGTCGAACTTCGACTTCTTCGGCGGCGGCGGGGTTGACGGGCACGGCGATAAGGAACCCGACATTTACAACCTGGCGGCGGAAGCGGGGTATACCGTTCTTCATGATCCGCAGGAGCTCCTTAAGCTTGAACCGGGCTGCGGAAAAGTTCTGGCGGTCCAAAAAGACGGCGCGCTCCCCTACGCGATTGACGACCCCGACGGGTTCCGCGATGCCGATTATCTGCGCAAGGCGATCGAGCTGCTCGACGGGGATGAGGGGTTCTTCATCATGACCGAAGGGGGGAAGATCGACTGGATGTGTCATGCCAACGACGCGGGGACGACGATGCGCGAAGTGATCGATCTGGACAACGCCGTGAAAGTGGCGTGCCAGTTTGCCGAAAAGCATCCCGATGAAACGCTGATCGTTGTGACCGGGGACCATGAAACCGGGGGCCTGACCCTTGGTTTCGCCGGAACGGGATACAACTCCTACATTGAACGGCTCCAATACCAGAAGTGTTCGCAGGACGTCTTTTCAGGGAAGCTCCGCGAGGTTGCCGACGACTACAGCGCGGTCGAGAAAGCGATCACCGAATGGTTCGGCCTGAAATTCGACGCGCCGGACGACGATCCGATGGAACTGACCGGCTCGGAAAAGGAAGAGATCCGCGCCGCCTACGACCGTTCCGGGGAGGATCACAAGGAAATCTCGCGCGTGACCCACACCGTCGTTAAGATTTTTGACAACAAGGCGGGGCTCGGCTGGACGAGCGGCGCCCACACCGCACTGCCGGTCAACACCTCGGCGAAGGGGGTCGGCGCCGAAGCTTTCAAGGGTATGATCGACAACACCGATATCTCGAAAAAACTCAAAGAACTCGTGGTAAAATAAGTTTTCCCCTGTGAGCGGATCCCCGGAGCGCGCGGAAGGGCGTTTCGGGGATTTCCCGTGATGTGACACCCGCAACGACAACGGAAAAGAGCGCGCCGAGGGAAACATGACGAGTTTTTTGCGATGTTTTTTTCACCGCCGGACGATCCCCGTTTGGATAACGCTCGGGGCCTGTCTGCTGACCCTGTTCTGCCGTTTCGAACCGCCGCGCAACCCTCCCCAGGGAAAGAAGGTTCCCGCCCGCGTCCTGGAAGCCGACAACAGCGGGCTGATGCAGCTCGGACTTCTGACGACCGGTCCCCAACAGCTGAAAGTTGAAATCCTTTCGGGGGAACACAAAGGGGACATCTACGCCGCGACGAACCAGCTCCGCGCGCAGATCGATCTGGATAAGGTATTCAAGCCGGGCGATGTCGTTCTGGTCGGCCTCTATCACGGTGCGGTGCCGGGAGAGGCGACCCTGAACGCCCAGGATCACTATCGGATCGGGTGGACGCTTCTCCTCTTTTTCCTCTTCGCGCTCCTCCTGGTCTGGTTCGGGGGGATTACCGGGCTTCAGGCTCTCCTTTCGTTCACGTTCAGCTGTCTGGTGATCTGGAAGATTCTGGTTCCGTTCTGCCTGAAAGGATACAATCCGCTTCTTGTATCGTTCGCGGCGGTGGTGATCCTTTCGGCGGTGATCATCTTCCTTGTGGCGGGGGTCAATCGAAAAGGGGTGACCGCCTTTACCGGCGCGATCGTCGGCGTCTTGGCCAGTTGCGTGATGGCATGGCTCTTTACCTGGCTCTTCAAGATCAACGGGGCGGTCATGCCCTACTCGCAGGCGCTCCTCTATTCCGGGTATGAGTCGCTCAATATCGCCGACATTTACATCGGGGGGATCTTTATCGGGTCTTCGGGGGCGGTGATGGACCTGGGGATGGACGTGGCCGCGGGGATGAGCGAAGTCGCCGCGCAGAATCCGAAAATCAGCCGCCGTGAACTGACGCGTGCGGGGATTCGGATCGGCCGGAGCGTGGTCGGGACAATGACCACGACTCTCCTTCTGGCCTATTCGGGCGGGTATCTGACCCTGATGATGACCTTCTGCGCACAGGGGACCGAGCCGGTCGATTTCATCAATAACCCGTACGTTGCCTCGGAAGTGGTCAAGACGATCGTCGGTTCGTTCGGCCTGGTTCTGGTCGCCCCTCTGACGGCGTTTTGCGGCGGATTCATCCTGCGGAGATATCCGGACCGGGAAGAGGAAAAGACGTGACCGCGGGCGCCATGCCGGCCGTTTGGATTGTGTGATGTGGATTGGATGATTGACGAGGTGTCCTGATGGTTTCCCGGAGAAATTTCCTGCGTGCCGCCGTCTCGCTCGCCGCGGCGGGCGCCTGCGGAGGTCTGGTTCGGCCGGCACGCGCCTCGGCCCTGCCGCTTAGGCTTTCGTGGTATCCCTACGAGCTGAAACTTCGCCATCTTTTCGGTGTTGCCGGGAATTCCCGGACAACGACCCAGGGGGTGCAGGTCCGGCTCGAATACGAGGGGATAACCGGTTACGGCGAAGCGTCGATGCCCCCCTATCTGGGGGAATCGGCCGCTTCGGTTCAGGAGTTTCTCAGCAGGGTCGATCTGTCCCCGTTCCGCGACCCGTTTGAGATGGAAGCGATTCTCGATTACGTCGATCGGATCGCCGAGAACAACGCCGCCGCCAAGGCCTCGATCGACATTGCCCTGCACGATTTGGTCGGAAAACTGATCGGTCAGCCCTGGTACCGCATCTGGGGATATTCCGCCGAAAAGACGCCGGCAACCTTCTATACCATCGGGATCGACACCCCCGAAAAGGTCACGGAAAAGACGAAAGAGGCGCCGGCGTTCCCGATCCTGAAAGTGAAGCTCGGACGGTCGCCGAAAGAGGACAAAGAGATGGTCACGGCGATCCGTTCGGTAACCGGCCGCGCGATTGCCGTCGACGCCAATCAAGGGTGGCCGGAAAAGACGCTTGCGCTCGATATGATCGAGTGGCTTGCCGAAGAGGGGTGCGTTCTGGTCGAACAGCCGATGTCGAAGCATCGGCCCGACGATATCGCGTGGATTACCGCCCGCAGCCCGCTGCCGATCATGGCCGACGAGTCACTGCAGCGCCTCTGGGATATTCCGGTCCTTTCGGGGGTCTTTTCGGGGATCAACATCAAACTGATGAAATGTACCGGAATGCGCGAGGCGAAGAAGATGATCACCGCTGCGAGAACCCTCGGAATGAAGGTGATGATCGGGTGTATGACAGAAACTTCCTGCGCCATTTCGGCGGCGGCGCACCTTTCTCCCGCGGCCGACTGGGCCGACCTGGACGGAAACCTCCTGATCGCCAATGATCCTTTTGACGGCGCCGGGGTTTCGGAGACGGGGAAACTTCTCCTTCCGGACCGGCCGGGGATCGGCGCGGTTCCGAAACCGGACGCTCCGGGGGAACACGCGGTCGGCTGATCACGCCGGCCGTAAATTCGGCGGAGCGGGGAAAGCCGCTGTAAAAAATTTTTAGGGTTGCCTAAAAACCCTCTTGACAGGTTTCAAGTTTGGAATTATATTTTAGCCGAACCTAAAGTTTGGCCGGGAGCTTTCTATGAGTCAATCTCAGACAAACCGCCTCTCCGACAGTCTCGAAGATTATCTGGAAGCGATTTATCGGATTATCCTTGAACAGGGACAGGTCAAGCCGAAAGACATTACCAAGGCGATGCATGTGGCGGGCGCTTCCGTCACGGGGGCGCTCAGGACGCTGACCGAAAAAGGTCTGATCCGCTACGCTCCCTACGATGAGATTTCGCTGACGCCGTCGGGGCTGTCGATTGCCCAGGACGTTTTTAACCGCCACAAGCGTCTCAAAGCTTTCCTGAAAAACATGCTCGATGTGCCTGAGCAGGAAGCCGACGAAACCGCCTGCAAAATGGAGCATGCCATTTCGTCCGAAACGCTCGGCAAGCTGGTTCGCTTTGCCGAGTTCATTGAGTCGTGCCCGCGCGGCGGCCGTCTCTGGATCTCAGGGTTCGAGCACCAATGTGACCCGAAACACGCCCTCGACCGGTGCCGCGACTGCGTTTCGCTCGCGCTTCGGCGGATTGACCGGGAGCTGGACGGCGCGGCGGAGGGGGCGAAGCCCGGAGAAAGATCGAATTTCGGCGCCGCCGGTCCGGGCCGCGCGTCCGATTGAGACGGTGATTTGCCAGCAATTCAGTGGAGGAGACGATGCTTTTATCGAAAGTGCCGAACGGAAAGTTCGTGGTCATTGACAACATCAAACTGGGTGAGGAGTCGACGACGCGCCTGTCCTCGCTCGGTCTGGTTCCCGGAGCGCGGATCCGCGTCATTTGCAACTCGGTACCGAAGACCTCGGTGATCGAGTGTCTCGGTGCGCGTCTGGCTCTCGGCCGGGGCATTCCCAACTTCGTGGAAGTTCACTGAACTCTCAAAAAAGGCTGCGTTGTCAGCCTTTTTTTTGAACCTAAATTTTAGGCAAGGCTAAACTTGCTGTGTTGCGGACCGGCAATGGCAGGTGTGTTTTTTGTTTATATCGGGTTTTAATCAAGGGTCGAGTTTATTATGTCAACTGAACCGGTGACAAAGATCAAGGTTGCGCTGGCGGGGAACCCGAACAGCGGCAAATCGACAATTTTCAACTACCTGACCGGTGCGAAGCAGACGATCGGGAACTTTCCCGGCGTGACGGTCGAGCGCTATGAGGGCCAGACCAGTTGCGATGGGGTCAAGGTCGATGTGATTGACCTGCCGGGACTTTACAGTACAACCTCGAAGACGGACGAGGAAAAAGTCGCAGGGGATTACCTCCGGAACGAACCGTACGATGTGATTGTCGATATCGTTGACGCGTCGAACCTGGAGCGAAACCTCTACCTGACCTATCAGCTCAAAGAGCTGAACCGCCCGATGCTGGTTGTGCTGAATATGGTTGACGTGGCGCGGCGGCGCGGGATCGAGATCGATACCGAAAAATTAAGCGAGGCGCTCGGTATGCCGATCATCGAGACCGTCGGGAGCAAAGCGGTCGGCATCAAGGAAGTCTTAAAGAAGATGACGGAACTCGGCGTTGAAGGACGCCGCCGGCCGCGGCCCGCCGCTCCCCAGGAAGGAGCGGAACCCGTTTCAAATGAGGATGTTGACTGTGCGTCGTGCGCCTGTCCCGGCTGTTCAAAGGGGTGTGCGCGGATCGTCGCGCTTGACATAGCCCGCTATAAGGAAATCAGCGAAGTCTGCGGCCGCGCGGTTCGGAACGTTTCTCCTTCGGGACAGACCTTCTCGGACCGTGTCGATGCCGTCCTGACGAACCGTTTCGTCGGGATTCCGATTTTCCTGGCGGCGATGTATATCGTTTTCTGGCTCACGTTTACCCTGGGCGCCTATCCGATGGACTGGATCGAAACCGGGTTCGAATGGCTCGGCGACAAGATCGCGGCTTTCTGGCCGGAAGGGACCGACACGTTCTTCAGGTCTCTCATCCTCGACGGGATCATCGGCGGTGTCGGCGGTGTGATCGTCTTCCTGCCGAACATCATCATCCTCTTCCTGGCGATTTCGTTCCTCGAAGACTCCGGGTACCTGGCGCGCGCGGCGCTTTTGTGTGACCGCTGGATGTGTAAGCTCGGTCTCCCCGGGCGGAGTATCGTGCCGTTCCTGGTCGGGTTCGGCTGCACGATCCCCGCATTCATGGCGACACGTATGCTGAATAACCGCAAAGAGCGCCTCGTCACGCTCCTGGTTCTCCCTCTTTTCAGCTGCGGGGCGCGTTTCCCAATCTATTCGCTGTTGATCCCCGCCTTTTTTCCTGAAAAGCTTCGGGCGCCGGTTCTCTGGCTGATCTACCTGATCGGGATCGTTTTGGCGGTCGTCCTGGCAAAGATTCTGACCGTCATCTTCACCAAGAAGGGGGAGGAGAATCCGTTCATCATTGAATTGCCGCCGTATCACCTGCCGACTTTCCGTACGGTCGGGATGAAGACATGGGAGCGCTCGCTCGGCTACCTCAAGAAGGCCGGAACCGTGATCCTTGCCGCGTCGGTCATCCTCTGGTTCCTCACCTCGTATCCGAAGGCGACCCAGGATAAAATTGACGCGATCCAGGCGAAACGCGGTATGGTCGAAGCCGTTCTGGACGGTCTTCCGGAAGGCGGTGCCGCCCGGATTGTCGAAGGGGTGAAGGAGGGGATTGCCAAGCTGGAAATCTCCGATGAGCAAAAGGAAGAACTCGGCGCCGCGCTCGATGCCGCCGCCGAACCGGAAATCAATATTGACGATCTGAAAGAAAAGCTGACCGGTTTCGGCTCGCTTAACGAGACAGAAAAAGCGGGTATTGCCGCCGCACTCGATGCCGCGCTGGCCGAAGCCGAAGCGGAAAAACCTGTCATGAAAGCCGGTGATGCCGCCGAACTTTTCGACGAGGTTCCGGGACTGGCCGGCGGCGTCAGAGACAGGCTGAAGGCGGTCGTTGAAGAAACCGCTGCCGAACCGACCCTTGCGGCCGATGTGCTGAAAGAACAACTTGGGGTGGTGTTTGATCACGAGGAAAGTCAAGCAGACCTTGAGGCCAGTTTTTCCGGTCATATCGGCCGGGGGCTTGAACCGATCCTCAAACCAATGGGGTTTGACTGGAAAATCGGGACGGCCCTGGTCGGTGCGGTGGCGGCCAAGGAAGTTTTCGTCGCGCAGATGGGGATTGTCTATTCGGTCGGCGGCGAGGAAGAGGACGAAGAATCTCTTGCCGAGGTTCTGCGGAACCGGTATAATTGGCTCAACGCGCTCTGTATTATGATTTTCGCTCTGATCGCGACCCCCTGCATGGCATCGCTCGCCGTGATGGCCAGGGAGGCCGGATCGTGGAAATGGGCATGGATTCAGTGGATCGGTCTGACGGTTCTGGCGTGGATCATAACGACACTGGTCTACCAGATCGGAAAGTTCTACCTGTGATGAATTTTTCCTGATTCGTCCCACATCTCAGGCGGGTCTGAAAGGGGTTTGCGCTGTCGGCGCTCTCTTTGCCGATCGGGAAGGAGAGCGCCGACGCCCGTTTTGTTTTTTGGATCATTATCCGTTTGAATTGAGGGGCCTCGGAATGAAACGTTTTCCTTCTTTTCTACTGGCCGCGGTGCTTTTTGCCATGACTTCGGCCGCCTTCGCCGAAGAGCTGAAAGTACTGATGATCGGGAACAGCTTTACCCAGTCACTCGTCGGGATGCTCGAGCCGGTCGTCGCATCGGTTCCCGATTGCGAGATCGTCCTAGAGAACGTCTATATCGGCGGCTGCTCGATGGAGCGTCATTGGAAGAATATCGTTACCGAAGAGGCGAATCGGGACGACCGTCATTTTCCCGATTTCACTTATCGCGAAAAGCTCGAGAGCCGCAGCTGGGATTTCGTTTCCATTCATCAGAAAAGCGGCCTGAGCTGGAGACCCGAAACATACCGGCCGTGGGACGACAATCTGGTCGACTACATTCACCGCTACGCTCCGGGCGCCGAGGTGGTCATGCAGCAGACCTGGTCGTACCGCCCCGACGATGAACGCCTTGCCGAGTGGAATCTGACTCAAGAGGAAATGGGGGATCGGGTGATTGCCGCTTACCGCGAGGAAGCCGAGCGGCTCAATCTGCGCGTCATCCCGGTCGGTCTGGCGGTAAAACTCGCCCGCGCCAAGCAGCCGGGCGGGTACAGCGCGTTTAATGCGGCCGATTATGCCTATCCCGATCTCCCCCCGCTTGATAAGTTTTTCATCGGGAAAGTGGCTTGGTCGGACGACCACGCCAGAATCGTGGGGGACTCGTATCACCTGAACCTGCGGGGGCGCTATCTGCAGGCGTGTGTCTGGTTTGCGTTCCTCTACGGGCGGAGCGCCACGGAGATCCGGTATGTGCCGGAGGGAATTGCCGAAGAGGACGCCGTTTTTATGCGTCAAATTGCCGATGAGGCGATCCGGCTCAACCGTTAAGCCCCCTTGCCGGAATCCGAAAAGGGGGTATAATAACCGAAATCTTTGTTTCGTAAGAGATTTGCCTTTAACAGTAGTCCAAAGATATTTCGGAGAGCTTTACCATGTCGAAACCCGGTCGTACGCTCAAAAAAGCGAATCACGGTAAACGGCCCGCTAACGCCAAGGCCCGCAAGGCCAAGCGGCACGCGGTCAAGACCTGAGATTTGTCCCCTTCCTTTTGGGAAGGCGAGCCTTTCATAAAAGAGGAGTGATCGTTTTCTTTCTTTTCAGAGAAAGTTAACGATGACTCTTTTTTTATGTTGTCATACGTCAAACATTTTCCTTCACGCTTCCCCGCAGGTGTATCGTATGGTTAAGAAAGAATTGCTTGTTTCTCCCGATCTGTATGACTTGGAAAAGCCGATCGCCGGGATCGAGGAGATTGAAAAGTATAATCCCCAGCGCTTCGAGATGGAGCAGCTCACCGCGATTGTCTATGAGAACAAGGACGACGTCGCCTGTGTCGGCTACAAAGATCTGACCGACGGGGAATTCTGGGTCCGCGGCCATATCCCGGGGAATCCGATCCTTCCCGGCGTCATCATCTGCGAGGCGGCGGCGCAGCTGGCAAGTTACTGCTCCGGAAAATTCGCGATCACCGAGGGGGTGATGATGGGGTTTGCCGGACTCGATGAGGTGAAGTTCCGCGGTCTGATCCGTCCGGGGGACCGTCTTGTGATTCAGGCCAAGATGCTCAAGATGCGCAAGTTTCTGATCACGGCGCAGTTCATGGCGCTGGTTGGTGACGACATCGTGGCGGAAGGGATCGTCAAGGGGTTTCCGCTCACCAAGGAACTTTTAGAAGGTTCGGCCCGGTAGAGAGAGTGTGATCTGGTATGGGACGGCGCAGTTTCGCCAAGATTATCGGAGATTTGGACCTTTCGGCCCGGATCAAAAAAGGAGACGAGATTCCCCGGCCCTGGAATCCGAATCTTCTTTTCGGCCGAGAGGCGCCGATCGAGTTTGAGATCGGTTCGGGGAAGGGAATGTTTCTGGCAAACGCCGCCGCCGCGGAGCCGGACCGTGATTTTATCGGTGTCGAGGTTGCGTATCGCTACGCGCTGATGGCGGCCGCCGAGCTGGTCAAATCGGATCTGAGCAACGCGGTGATTCTCTGTGCCGATGCCGCGCTCCTTTTGGCCGACTGGATCCCTTCTGCGTCCCTCGCCGCCGTTCATATCTACTTCCCGGATCCCTGGTGGAAGAAATCGCATCGGAAACGGCGGATCGTCCGTGCCGACGTTGTGAAAATGATTGAAGACCGCCTTGTTCCGGGCGGGAAACTCTGGCTGCGAACCGACGTGGAAGAGTATTTTCACGAATCGCTCAGGGTGATTGCCGCTGAAACGCACCTTTCCGGGCCGAATGCCGACCCGCGTCTGCCCGCCGAACCGAAAGCGGTTGCCGAAGGGGATATCTTCCGTTCGGGGGACAAGGAAAATCTCCCCTATTACGGCGAGAACGGGAATCAGAACCCGCCGGTTCCCCGCGCGGGACGGGGCGATTTCCTTTCCCACTTTGAGCGTCGGACCCGGCTTAACGGTTTGCCGGTCTGGGGCGCTGTTTTCGAGAAGGCCGTGCCGGTGAGATGATCTGTTTTCCGTCTGCCGCTCGGGGAACGAAAAAGGGGTGTGAGAAACCACACCCCTTTTTGAATGGCATATCAGAAGCTTTCGCGTTATTCGCTCTTTTTAGTGGTCATCGGGACATCGGGGGCGTTCCCCAGCTGCGCTAAGACCTGCAGAAGCGAATTCAGGTGAATGACGCGGGGGCCGAACTTGTCGACGAATTCGCCGAGGGCGAAATCCCCATCTTGCAGAACGTCGTAGTTGACGTCGATTTCATCGGAAAGGGAGTCGATGAAGTCTGTCTGGATCTGCGCGAGTTTTTCGGCGGCGTCTTTACAAGCCCGCGCCAGGCGCGGATTCGACTTTTTCCACTGGGCCAGTTCCATCGCCTTCTGCCGGCCGGCGGCGGTGAACTGGTTGAGCAACTCGCCTAAGAGCTCGTTCTGCCGGTTCTGCGCGGCGAGTGTACGGTCCTGCAGTTGAACCGAACGGCGCATAAGCGCGGTCAGTTCGGAAAGATCGTTTGTTTGGGGGATTGAAGAAGCGGAAGAGTCGACCTGTGCGTTAACCGCGCGAAGCGGGCCTCTATCGTTGAGAATAAAACTTGTCATTGCTGCTTTCCAAGCCTCCAAGAAGAGGCTTTTTCCGGATGAATCTCACGAAAACATCCGTTTTTTGTATTCTCATTTTCGGCAATGAAAAGGGCGGCTAGCGACTGCGCCCTGTACTCTACCCCACCATTATAACCAAAAACGGAAGATTTTACCCCCCATTTTTCAGAGAATTTAGAGAATTTTCAGCGATTTTTCGAGGGACCGTTCCCGTTTCGGCGGAAGAAGCGCCGTTATGCCGCCGGAAGGAGCGAAAAACGGGCGGAATGTCCCGCCCTCTTTCCGCT
>ONWH01000308.1 GCA_900321495.1 uncultured Planctomycetota bacterium | reverse complement strand
GCGAATTTCTCGGTTCTCTTCCCGAAGAGCTCCTTTCGGGGAAACTGCCGGTTTCGTTCGATCTGAGCCGTCTCGACGCACCCTTGCGCTGCGGCTGATTTTTCCGCGGGGCGGACTTTTCCGCAGGGGGCGGAAGCGTAATTCATCTTTTCCGAAAGAGAAAATTTTCTTATAATAAGAGTATGGAGGATTTTGTCTTCACTCACCGAAAACGGAGTTCGCGCAAAATGGCGGGTGTGAAAAAATGTTCAGGGGGCTTTCTTGTACTCCTCTTTCTTCTGGGGTCGGTCCCGGGTGTCCGGGCCGACGATGCCGTCCTTTTTGACGACGCCTTTTTTGACCCGGGCGACACGATGGTCGTTGCCGATCCGGCGGAAGGGGATGTTCCCGCCGCGCCGCCGGCCGCGCCTCCGGATCAGCCTGCGCCCCCCGCGAATCAGCCGCCGGAACAGGCCGCCGCGTCCCCGGCAGGTCAGCCGGAGGCCGCGCCTTCCGGAGATTCTCTGGATATCAGTCTGGAACCGCGCGAGATTCCCGAAACACTTCCGACCGGCGCCGATCCGACGGCTGCCGGCGCCGCACCGCAAAGCGTAACGCCCCCGGCGCCGGAGAGTGCCGATCCGGCATCTGCCGGTACCGCGCCGCAAAGCGTAACGCCCCCAGCGCCGGCAAATCCGGAGCTCCCCTCCGCCGATTCGGTAAGCGGGGGAACCGAACCGAAAGCCGAGCCGGTGCAGGCCGCGCCTCCGCAGGAATCCGAAACGGCTCCCGCCGGAGAAGAGATCGAACTTGTCAGGACGCTCGCCTTGCCTCCCGACGATGTCCTGAAACAGCTTCGCGGCGAGCCGACGGCACTTGCCGATGTGCTCAGCGGTGTGAACCAGCCCGCCGAACGGAAACGGGTGACCGAGGCGTATTGGGACGTTTCCGAGGCCCTGGCGCTTTATCACCTTTCGCTCTTTTCGGCCGGGGACATCGAGGATTGTATAACACGGTTTACCCTGCGCGGAGCGCCTTCGCAAAGTCAGACGGCGGTTCTCGTTTCGGCGCGCCGTCTCGCCGAACAGCGGTCGGCCGAGGCGAAAGTCGGGCTCGTTCAGGCGCAGTGCCGGCTGGCCGAACTGCGGCGTCAAACCGGCGCCCAGCAGCAGACGGTCCGTCTGGCGATTCCTTCGGACGTTCCGAACACCCTGCCGTACCGGACGAAGTTCGACCGGATCAGCCGCGAGAAGCGGCTCGCTCCCCAGGCGGCGTACTACTCAGAAGCGATCCCCGCCTGTTACGAGAGGGTGACATTGTATAACAAGGCCGCCGCCGACGCGCTTGAAGCGTTCCGGACGCTCTACCTGGCCGACGGAACGTCGGCGGAGATTCTTCTTTCGGCGGCCGATAAGCTCAACGACGCCAAAGAGCGGCTGATCCGCTCGGTAAACGAGTATAACAAACTGATTGCCGCCTATGTGGCCGAAACCGTCGGGTCCGATGTGCAGGGCGACCGCCTGATCTCGACGATGATCCGTCTGCCCGGCCGTTCGGCGATCCCCGCCTGGGAGAACGCCGCGCCGGCCCGCATGGCTTCCGCCGTTCCGATTCCGACCCAGTATTCACCGCGGCGTCCACGCCCGGTTTCAGCTGAAATTCCCCCTTTTGATTCATCCGCCGCGCCGAATTCCGACAAGGTCGTTCGGCCGGACCAAAACGCGGAGATGCTGCGATGACCTCTTTCCGCCCGTTTTCCTGCCTTGCGGCAGCGATTCTTCTCGGCGCGCTTGTTTCAGTGGCGCCCCGCCTCGGCGCCCAGACGCCCCAGGTTTCCGACGTGCAGTCGCCGAGCGTTCTCCCTCCCGATATCGACGGTTCGCCGGCGGCCGCTCCCGCGGCGGACGCCGATTCGTCCGTTCCCCCCGAGAGTTCCCAAACGGCGCTCGACGCCGCGAAGAGCGATTCGCTTGAACTGACCCCGGAACAGGAGGAGCTGCTCCACCGGATCACCAAAGTCCTCTACGAGGTTCCCCCGACGCACAGCGGAGGGGGCGACACCGAAATCGTGGAGATTCCTCTCTCCCTCTATGAGGCTCTTTCGCAGATCCAGGGCGGCGCCGAACGGCTGGCCGCGGTCGAGTCGTACTGGGCGCTGCGCAGCAGCATCGCCGAGCTGAACATCGAAACCCGCATCAAAGAGAGTGCCGAAAAGGCCGAAGAGGTTCTGAAGCAGGCGACGGTCAACACGCCCGACTATCAGGCGCTCATGTCGGTCTACCGCGTCTACATTTCGTCGGCCGAGGCGCGTATCGCCCAGCTGCGCGTTGAAATACGGGAGGGGCAGATCGACCTGATGCGGAAGACGCGCCGGTCGACCGAGCGGGGCTGGCCGATTCCCAGTTCGACACCGTGGTACGGGAATTATTCCCTGCAGTCCGAAGCGGCGCAGTCGCGGAGTTTCGAACTCGCTTCGGAGGCGATCCTGATCCCCGAAAAGATCCGGGCGGGGTATGCCAGCGGCTTTTCGCTCGGCGCTCCCGAAAGTCTCTTCACGCCCGAAGTCTCCGGGTTTGAGCGGATCGACGACGGGTATCTCTATCTGAAGACGCTCGAAAACAAGCGCCTTGCCGCGATCGGCTATGTGCGTGTTCTCGAATCGCTCAACTCCTCGATCGCGCGCTACGTCGGCGCGTATTCCTCGACCCTCGATTCACGAACCTTTGTGAACTGCCTGATCGGCAGCGAGGACGAATGACGGCGCTTTCGATTGGCCCGGTCACGGTCGACCCGCCCCTTTTTTCGGCGCCGATGGCCGGATACACAACCGCGCCGCTGCGCACGCTTCTGCGTCATTTCGGCGGGGTCGGTCTGATCGCCACCGAAATGGTGAGTGCGCGTTCGTTTGTCTATATGGACGCGGCGGGGGACGGGCACCCCGAACGGCTGTGGGGCGTTGCCGATGAGCCGCGCCCTCTGGCGGTGCAGATATGGGACAATATTCCCGAAACGCTCGAAGAGACCGCCGCCCGCCTTGTCAGTGAATATCACGTCAGTGTGATCGATATCAATTTCGGGTGTCCCGCCAAACGGATTGCCGGCAGTTCGGCGAGCGGTTCGTATCTTCTGCGCGACCCGCAGAAGGTGGGAGACCTGGTCGGGCGTGTGGCAAGGAGAATCGCGCCGACCCCGGTGACAGCGAAGATCCGTCTCGGTCTGACCGCCGATTCGGTCAACGCCGGCGATGTGGCGCAGGCGGTCGAAGGGGCGGGCGGCGCGGCGCTGACCGTTCACGGGCGGACCGCGGCGCAGATGTACCGCGGAAAAGCGGATTGGGACGCGATCGCCCGTGTGAAGGATTTCCTAAAGAGGATTCCGCTGATCGGCAACGGCGATATCACCACGCCCGAAGAGGGAATCGCCCGGCTGCGCGGCTGGCCGGTCGACGGGATCATGATAGGACGCGGCGCGATGTCGCAGCCGTGGATATTTCATCAGATCGCCGAAGGGCTCGCCGGC
>ONWH01000087.1 GCA_900321495.1 uncultured Planctomycetota bacterium | reverse complement strand
TCAACTGCCTGATGTGGGACGGCAAAAAGACCGCCGCGCAGAAGATTTTCTACGACGCTCTCAACATTCTCGCTGAAAAAGTTGCCGACGTTCCGTCGATCGATGTCTTCACCACGGCGCTTGAAAATGTCAAACCGGCGATCGAAGTTCGCTCGAAGCGCGTCGGGGGCGCCTCGTATCAGGTCCCGATGCCGGTCCGTGCCAACCGTGCGCAGTCGCTGAGCATCCGCTGGATCCTGGCGGCGGTCCGCGACAAGAAGGGGCAGCCGAGCGCTCAGAAACTCGCCGCCGAACTTCTGGCCGCCTACAACAAAGAGGGCGTTGCGTTCACCAAGCGTGAAAACGTCCACAAGATGGCCGAAGCCAACAAGGCGTTCGCGCACTTTGCGTGATCGGCTTTGTCCGTATTCCGAAACCAGAGACCGATATCGATGCGATACCGGTCTCTAGTTTTATCACAGGGGAAACGTTCCGATGGCAAAACAGAAACAGAAAAACTCCCGCGACCTTAAGCTGCTGCGCAACATCGGCGTCATCGCGCACATTGATGCCGGCAAAACGACAGTCACCGAGCGGATGCTCTATTATTCGGCGTTTGTCCATCGGGTCGGCATGGTCGACAACGGCACTACGGTTACCGATTTTGATCCCGAGGAGCGCGAACGGGGGATTACGATCAATTCCGCCTGTGTAACATTCAGCTGGAAGGACTGGGACTTCAACCTGATCGATACGCCCGGCCACGTCGATTTCACCGCCGAGGTCGAACGCGCCCTGCGCGTGCTGGACGGCGGCGTGGTTGTTTTCAGCGCCCGCGAGGGGGTCGAGGCGCAGAGCGAAACGGTCTGGCGGCAGGCCGACCGCTATCACGTCCCGCGGATCGCGTTCATCAACAAGATGGACCGTGAGGGAGCCGATTTCTACGGTACGGTCGACGAGATCCGCCAGCGTCTGGGGGCCGAACCGCTGATCGTGGCGATTCCCGTCGGCGCCGGTCCCCCGCACGTTCCCGAGGCGTTCCGAGGCACGGTCGACCTTGTTGCCATGAAGCAGCTCACATTCGACGCCGAAATCCGGGGCGAAAAGATCATCTATTCCGAAATCGAAGAGGGAATGCGCAAAGAGGCGCAGTTCTACCGCGACAAGCTTCTCGACCAGCTCTCAATGTTCAGCGACGAACTGACCGAACTCCTTTTGGCCGAAGAGGAGATTCCCGAAGAGATGATCCGTGCGGTCATGCGCGAGGCGGTTCTTTCGGATATGGGCGTTCCGGTTCTTTGCGGCTCGGCGCTCGACGGGATCGGCGTTCAGCCGGTCATGGACGCGGTCGGCTACTATCTCCCCTCGCCGCTTGATATTCCGCCGGTTGAAGGGATCGATCCGAACCGTCCCGACGACCCGAAGACGATCCGCCGTCCTTCCCCTGACGAGCCGTTCTGCGCGCTCCTGTTCAAAGTCGTTTCGGACCGGCATGGCGACCTGAATTATCTCCGGCTCTATTCGGGGAAACTCACTTCGAACTCGCGTGTCCTGAACCCGCGGGGGAACAACAAAGAGAATATTCCTCAGATCTGGCGGATTCAGGCCGACCACCGCGAGCAGGTGGAGGAAGTCTCGGCGGGGGATATCTGCGGGGTGATCGGGCTCCGTTTCAGCGCCACCGGCGATACCCTCTGCGATGTTAAGTCGCCGATTATCCTGGAGTCGATCGAATTTCCCGAAACGGTCGTTTCCATGGCGATCGAGCCCGACTCGGCGGAAGAGTACAAAAAGCTCAAGGCGGTTCTTGAAATGATGCGCCGGCAGGATCCGACCTTCAAGGCTGTCGAAAACGAGGAGACCGGCCAGACGCTGATCAGCGGAATGGGGGAACTCCACCTCGAAGTGATCAAGCACCGGCTTCTGCGCGAGTTCAAACTGAATGTCCGGGTCCACAATCCGCGCGTCAGTTACCGCGAGACGATCCAAAAGCCCGCCGAGGTGACCGGCGTCTGCCAGCGGAACATTGCCGGCGCGCGCCATTGGGCCGAGGTCGTCCTCCGGTTCGAGCCGCTCGACGAGGAATGCCAGAAGGTTGAGATCCGCAGCGAATATACCGGCGAACTGCCGAACCCGGAGTTCAGAAATGTCATTCTCGAGTCGATGAAAGAAGAAGGGGAGGCGGGAGGACAGCTCGGCTTTCCGCTTACCCGGCTTCGGATCACGTTCGTCGGCGGCTCGTTCAGCGACTCCGAAACGAGCGAGACGGCCCTGCGCATTGCGGTCGCCGACGCCTGCCGCAAGGGGCTGGCCGAGGGGGGGATCGTCCTCCTGGAGCCGATTATGCGTCTGGAAGTCTCGACCCCTGACGAATACGTCGGCGATATCGTCAGCGACCTGAACCAGCGGCGCGGAATTGTCACCAAAACGCACAACCGCGGCAAGCTGACCGTCATAGAGGCCGAAACGCCCCTGGCGAACCTGTTCGGCTATACATCGGCGATGCGCGGCTTGAGTCAGGGACGCGCCTCGGCTTCGATGGAACCGCTCAACTACCGTCCGGCGTCGTCCGACGTGCTGAAATCCTTTATGCTGGAGTGACAGGTTATTGATGGCAGACGATTTTTTCGACAGCAGCGACAGCGACCGGAGCAACAAGCCCCTTCTGCACGCCGAAAGCTGGACTCTTCCCGAGCCGCTTTCGCTCGAGGGGGGCGGCACGCTTGAAAACGTGACCGTTGTCTACGAGACGTACGGGAAGCTCAACGCCGAAAAGAGCAACGCCATTTTCATCTGCCACGCCCTTTCGGGGGACTCGCACGTGGCTTCGCACGACGCCGAAGACGATCCCGGCTGGTGGGAACTGATGGTCGGTCCGGGGAAACCGGTCGACACGAACCGCTATTTCGTCATCTGCGCCAATATTCTGGGCGGATGCCGCGGGACGACGGGGCCCGAAGACATCAATCCCGCGACGGGGACTCCGTACGGGAATGACTTTCCGGCAATTTGTATAGCCGACATCGTCAATGTCAACCACAAGCTCATCTCCGAACACTTCGGAATTCCTTCCCTCTTCGCGCTGATCGGCGGCTCGCTCGGCGGTTTTATGGCGTTGGACTGGGCGGTACGCTACCCCGACTCCCTCTACGGAAATATCATGATCGCCACCGGCGCGCGCCTTTCGCAGCAGTCGCGCGCGTTCGACGTGATCGCGCGCAACGCGATCACCAGCGACCCGAATTTCTACGGCGGACAGTATTACAACAAAGAGACCGGCCCGAAAAAGGGCCTTGCGATTGCCCGGCAGCTCGGGCACATTACCTATCTCTCGCGCGAGGCGATGAACCGCAAATCCGAGTCGGACAGGAAGGTCGACTCGCCGTTCGAGACGATCTATCCGGTCGGATCGTATCTGGCGCACCAGGGGGACAAGTTTGTCGAACGGTTCGACGCGAACAGCTACTGTACCCTTTCGAACGCGTTGGACGACTACAACCAGTCGCAGACCTTTGAGGATCTCACCGAAGATCTGAAAAAGACGAAATGCCGCTGGCTCTGTGTCAGTTTTTCGTCCGACTGGCTCTTCGTTCCCTCGCAGACGAAAGAGATCGTCGACGCCGCCCTTGCCGCCGGCAAAGAGGTCAGCTACTGCAACGTTTCGAGTGAGGCGGGGCATGACGGTTTTCTCCTCAAACCGGAGATCGACTTTTACGGCCGGCTGGTCAACGCCTTTCTCCACAATCTGGAAGCGACCCCGCAGGTCACCGTTCACAAAGAGCCGAATGCCGACCCAGCCGAGTTTCCCGAAACGCGTCCGATTCCGTACCGGCTGAAACACCGAATCGATTTCGACCGGATCATCGAACTGATTCCGGCCGGCAAATCGATTCTCGATCTGGGGTGCGGGAAGGGGGAGCTTCTTCTCCGCCTTCGTCAGCGGGGCGACAACGCGCTGGTCGGGGTTGAGCTCGAACAGAAGTATGTCCTCCAGTGCGTTCAGCGCGACCTGAACGTCATCCATGCCGATATGGACAAGGGGCTCCGTTCGTTCCAGGACGGGCAGTTTGACTTTGTTGTCCTCTCAAAAACGCTTCAGACCGTTCGGAACGTTGAACTCGTCCTGGAAGAGATGCTTCGCGTCGGCAGGACGGCGATCGTCAGTTTCCCGAACTTCGGCTATCACCGGTTCCGTACACAGCTGGAAATGTTCGGCACCGCCCCTCAGACCGATACCCGCCCGGGCCGGAAATGGTTCAATACCAACGACGTCCGGTTCCTGACGATCGCCGATTTCCGCGAACTCTGCAACGACAAGCGGTATCGAATCCAGAAAATGATTGCGCTCGACACCGAAAAGGAGATCGAAATTCCCGAAGAGGAATCCCCGAACGTCCTGGCCGATGTGGCGATCATTGCGCTGACGAAATAACTTCTCACGCCGTGCGGCGGAATAATCTTCTTGACAATTTTTCCGGGAAAGATAATACTCCCCCGGCGGAAAGGCCGCGCGGCGGTCTTTCCGTTTCCGTCAATTCAAGGACAGGGGTCTCATGGACGTTCAAGAGTCGATCTACGACCAGATCAGGAGTATCATGCCCGCCCGGGTTATCGGCAGCGTGGTGAGTACCGAAGGAATCGCCGTTTCGGTTGCCGGATTTCCCGTTCCGCTCGGCGCGCTGGCCCAGATCGAACAGCCGGGCCAGGATCCGATCCTGGCCGAAGCGGTCGGATTTCGGGATGACGTGACCCTCCTCTGCTCCTATTCCGACCTGACCGGGATTCGCCGCGGCGCGCGGGTTGAACTGATCCAGACGGTCCCCCGGCTCCGTGTGGGGGACGAACTTCTGGGCCGGATCGTCAACGCGTTCGGTCAGCCGCTGGATGAGGAGCCCCGTCCGGTCCTTTCCGAACGGATGCGTTACGACCGGCGTCCTCCCGACGCCTACACGCGTCCCCGGATCGATACGGTTCTTTCGACCGGGATCCGCGCCATTGACGGTTTTCTGACCGTCGGCCGCGGCCAGCGGATCGGGATATTCGCCGGGAGCGGAGTCGGCAAGAGCGTCACCCTGGGAATGATGACCCGCTACACCGACGCCGACGTGATCGTAATCGGTCTGATCGGCGAACGGGGACGCGAAGTGAACGATTTCATCCAGAGGAACCTGGGGGACGAGGGGAAACGCAAAAGTGTCGTTGTCGTTTCGACGTCAAACGAGCCGGCCCTGATGCGTGTCCGCGCGGCACAGGGGGCGATGACGATCGCCGAGTATTTCCGTGACCGCGGGAAGAATGTCCTCTTTCTGATCGACTCGCTCACGCGGTACGCCCAGGCGCTTCGCGAAATCGGTCTGGCCGCCGGCGAAGCTCCGGCGGCGAAAGGGTTTCCGCCGAGCGTTTTCTCTTCCATCCCCCGCCTGGTCGAACGGGCCGGCCGCGCCCAGCGCGGTTCGATCACCTCGTTCATTACCGTTCTGGTCGAAGGGGACGATAAGGACGATCCGATTTGCGATGCGGTCCGGGGGCTGTTGGACGGGCATATCTGGCTTTCGCGCAAACTGAGCAACCGCGGACACTACCCGGCGATCGATCCGCTCGAGAGTATCAGCCGGCTGATGCCCGATATCTGTTCCGCCGAACATGTGAACGCCGCCAATCAGCTTCGCCGCCTTCTGGGGATCTACGCCGAGAACGAGGACCTCATCTCGGTCGGCGCGTATCAGGAGGGGAGCAATCCGGAAATCGACCGCGCGGTCCGCCTGAAGCCGGCGATTGACGCGTGGCTCTGTCAGCGGACGGACGAACCGTCAACGTTTGACGAAGCGCTCGGCGGGCTGATGGCGCTTGCCTCCGCCGAATAAAACGGGCTGACATTCAAAACTTCTTTTTGCCCGCGGAACAGCCGTCTGTATAAGCCCGTTTTTTCGCTCAGCGCGAAAGCTCTTCAATAATCCGTTTGAGACGCGATTCGAGCTGCTGGTCGATTACGCCCATAGACGTCTCCACCTCGCATCCTCCCGGCTGAATCCGCGCGTCGGCGATCAGTTCGGCGGACGTGATCTGCGAGAACTCTTTCAGCAGCGCTTCGGCCGGTGCGCGAAGCGCATTCAGGTCGTCGGGGTTCATCCGCACCTTGACCGATGTGCATCCGACCGTCATCTCCAGCGCATCGCGCAGCAGGGAGACCGGCAGATCCTTCATTTCCGGCAGCGCCCGCGCCACCATCTGATGTGCGATTCCCGCGGCAACCTGGAGAATGTTCTTTTCCCAGAATTCGATCAGCGTGCCCCGCGCGCCTTTGAGTTTTCCGGTCAGTTCGTTCAAGGTCGGCAGATTCGTCTCGCTCCACGCGCGGAGCTTCTCTTCCTGCATCGTCTCGAAATCGGACTGCCACGCGGCCAGCGCGTTTTCCTTCCCTTCGGCGTACCCGTCTTCCCGGCCGGCGGCCAGTCCGTCCTGATACCCCTGATCCCATCCCTCGTCGCTGTTCTCCCTTCCCAGATTTCTTTCACGGCGGTCGAGTTCGGCGGATTTCCGTTCGAGCTGTTCGCCCAGAAGAGCGAGCTCTTCTTCTTTCCGGCGGAGGCGCGCCTCGGCCTCTTCCCGATACCGGTCGATTTCCAGACGCGCCGACTCAGTGATGCGGGCAGCCTCTTCACGAAGCGATCCGGCGGCATCTCCGCCGCGCGAAAGGCGCCTGAGCGGGAAAGGCCGGAGGGGTTCGCCGTTTTCTTGTGTGTAACTCATATCGGGGGTTTCTTACTTTTTCGGAGTGGCGCGTGTTCAGGCGCTCGTCCCGCCGGCTGCGCCGAGACTGCTGCGCAGCGACGCTTCGACCGCCGCGACCACTTTCGGATCCGGTTCGTCCGACGAACGCATCCGTCTTTCGACTTCGTCGCGCAGACGGCTGCGCAGCATGTTCAGAATCCGCGTGCGGCATTCCGGCGGGGCGTACCGGGCGATCAGCGCGACCGTCTGCGGCCGCTGTTTGTCGATCAGCGCGCGCAGCTCGTCCGTTTCAAGGTCGGCCAGAAACGAGAAGCGTTCCGCCGCAGGGGGGGCATCGCCGAAGTATTCCCCCGCCGTTTCGCGCACCGCGAAATGGGGACCGTCCGACGTGCCGCGGCTCGGATCGATCCGGAAATCTTTCAGTGCGCCCTCTTCGTCTTCCGCAGTGAAGAAAGAGGGAATTTCCTTCGTTCCCCCGGCGGGTGCGATCATCTCGTCAGCCAGATCCGCGTCGGCTGTCTCGGATGAGAGGTCTTCATTTTCAAGCTCATCGAGAATCCTGTTCAGCCGCGCGGTGTCGATGGGATTCCGGTCCCCGTCGGCGGCAGCGCTTTCGGCGCGCGCCTCTTTCGGCCGGAAGTCTTCGGCCCGCGTTTCTTTCGGCTGCGGAATTTCCATGCGGGGCGTTGCCTGTGCCGGACGGGCCGTGCGGGCCGTGTCGATTGCTTCGGCGGTTTCGCCTGCGGTGTTCGCTTCGGTGTTCGCTTCATCGGCGCGGCGCGAGGTGAAGATCGATCGGATCACCAGCCCGGCGGCGAACGCCAGACATGCCAGAATGTATCCCGCCCAGGGTGCGGACATCATCCTGCGCGCCAGCTGCGCTGCGCTCTCGGCTTTCCCGCCGAAGTGTGTGTCAGGATCGGCGGCGGACGGGTCGGACAGAAGGGTGATCTGCTCGTCGGCGGCCTCCGGCACCGGACGATAGACCCGTTCCTCGCCGGAAAGGTCGGTGTATAGCGAAACTTCCACCCGGCGGTTCGGGCCGGTCTCGGTTCCGGCGGGATTCATCATCGTTTCGGCCGTCTCGCGCACCTGCGCGAGAAGCAGGTCTTTTTTCGCCTTGAAATCGCCCGCGTCCGCGCCGGGTGCCGCCGCGTCCGAATCGAGCGCGCGGCGCACATAACTTTCGGGAACCGCGATCGATGCGGCGATCATCCGGGGCTGATAGCTGATGACCCTGGCCGGCGCGGGAGCCGCGTCGGTGAATTCCAGACCGATCGGCCGGCGTGTTGCATCATCGGCCCGGGCCGTTTTCGCTTCATTCTCGACCTCCTCAAGTTCCACGGAGGTGGCGATCCGGATGTTCGGAATGTAGCCGAGCGCTTCGCGGAGCTTTCCCGTCCAGAGGTCTTCGAGGCGCGTCTTTTCGGCCGCCATTGACGATCCGTCCGTTTGTGTGACAGCACCTTCGCTGCCGAGCCACGAACGGCCGCTCTCGGTGTCGATGATCGAAACGTCGCCGTTGTCGGTGATTCCCAGATGATGGCGCGCCGCCATGGTGATCGACGAGATCAGCTCCGGCGTCACCGCACACCCTTCCTTCGGCGTTACGGAGATCGACGCGGTCACGACCGTCTTCGGATAGAGCCCGGCCTGTTCGCGCCGCGCGTGCGGTCCGACGCTCGCCGACTCGATCTGCCGGAACGATTCAAGCGTCTTTTCAAGCTGGCGGGCGCTTGAATAGAGATCGCGCATCTTTGTGCGGTTTTCCGACTCGAAAAGACTCAGCCCGTTGAGGTCTTCCTGCTTCAGCGCGCTCGGCTTTTTCGGCATGGCGCTTCCTTCGCCAAGAACGCGTTCATATTCGCCGCGGCGCGCCGCGGGAACCAGAAGCCGGCCGTCTTCCCACGTGTAATCGGTCAACCCCGCCTTGACGAGCGCTGCCGCCGCCAGATGCTGGTCCTCCCTGTCATAGGTCCAGCCGCCGAATACGGCGGCCGATTCCTTCTGCCGGGGCTGTCCGAGCCCGGGACTGTTCATATAGAAACAGTAGCCCGCCGCTGCTGCGACCGCCGCGCCGGTCAATATCAGAAGTAAACGGTTTCCGCTCCGAGAGCTGCTCTGTGTCATGGTCGTTGTCACTTCCCGTTCTGAGCTTGAGATGAACGGGGAATTTTAAAGATTTTGCGTATCGGCGTCAACGGGAAGTTTCCCGGTTTTGGGGGTCTTTTCCCCAATTCCGCAAATTCAGAGAGTGACCGGATAAGCGGGCCGGGTGTTTTGATCCGCGCGGCTTACGCGAGCTTTCCGCGCAGCGCGTCCAGAACCTGTTCCGGGAATTCGCCGCGGCAGACGAGTTCGAATTCGCGCTCGGTCGCTCCCCGTACCGTGATGAGAATGTCGAGACGATCCGGGGGGAGAACCTCTTCGAACCGGTCCCCCCATTCGACGAAACAGAGTCCGTCTCCGTCAAAGTATTCGTCGGGACCGAGTTCGTAGAACTCGTCGGCGTCTTTCAGGCGGTAGGTGTCGAAATGATAGACGGGAATCCTTCCGGAGGTGTATTCCTTGATCAGAACAAACGTGGGGCTGGCCGTTTCCCCGTCGGGAACTCCCAGACGTGAAGCGACCGCCGAGGTGAG